>JASFYQ010000070.1:0-18863 GCA_045047105.1 Pseudomonadota bacterium
AACTAAACTACGCTAACTAGAAATAAGGAAAAGTAACATGGCATCATTTGGTTCATTAATTAGAAAAATCAAAACATCAGAAGACTATATTAGATTGGTAGAATCAGTAAGAGAAGATCTATTTGATTTACGTGAATCAATAGAATTTGACGGTGATGAAATGGCCAGAGCCTCCCTATTTATTGATCCATTAGAAAGCGAAATTGAAAAGTTATATACCTCATTTAAGGATGGCTCATACCAGTTTGCTGATGAGGATTTCCCTTTTATGGAAATTGTTAAAAATAATAACCATATTGCGGTTATGCCAATGATCAACTCATTAAAACTTATAAACCGTATCCATCGCGAAGGTTTAGACATCGATTAATCTCAGGGAGGTTTATCCTCATGCAAGTAGAAAATAAAAGATTGTTAATTGAGCTTGAAAGAGCAATGAGAGAGGTGAATAGAGACACCTTAAACCCTCTTTTTGAAAAAATAACGCCTGAAGAAATGCAGCCCATAATACAAATGGTAGCAACAGCCAGAGGCAAATACTTAGAAGAATTATTTAAGCTTTCACGTATACCAACGGAAAATCTAAAACTAAATACTGAAACGGTAAAAAAGCTTCGCTTTGCGCGACTAATTTATGATGAATTATTAGAAGCATCCAAAGCATTAGATATAGCAATAGAACGAGGTTATCTTGACGTAGAGCTATAAGCTTTACATCAAAACTATCCCTTAAAAACTATTTCTGAAAACTGTCCGTTACACTAATGCTATTGGTATTTATCGGCGCCAACGAGTCCCTTCTGGAGTATCTTCCAAAATAATTCCCTGTGCCTGCAATACATCTCGAATGCGATCGCATTCTGACCAGTTTTTATCGGCTTTAGCCTGCTTGCGCGATTCTATAAGTTGATCTACCTCTTCATCAGATAAACCATCATTTTGCTCAGAATTTATTTTTCCTTTCAAAAAGGCTTCTGCGTCACTTTTTAATAAACCTAATAAATCCCCCAAATAACGCATTAGAACAAACAATAATTGTTTTTCTTTATCATCAGATGATTTATTAATAGCATGGGAAATCTCAAATAAAATGGAGATAGCAATAGGTGTATTAAAATCATCATCCATAGCTTGCATAAACCGTGATACATAAGCATTGTCCGAAATTTCATCGGCATTAATACTTAAGCTCGGCTGTTTTTGTTTAAGCAGCGTTTGATACAAGGTCGTTAATGAAGCTTTGGCTTTATTTAAATTTTCATCCGAATAATTTAATGCACTGCGATAATGGCTATTTAAGATAAAATAACGAATAACTTCAGGCGCATAAGTTTTTAATACATCGCGGATAATAAAAAAGTTACCCAGAGATTTGGACATTTTTTCATCATCCACTCGTACAAAGCCATTATGGATCCAATAATTTACAAATTTTTCACCTGTGCAGGCTTCCGATTGAGCAATCTCATTTTCATGATGAGGAAATTGCAAATCCATACCACCACCATGAATATCAAAGTGGTTGCCTAAACAACGGGTAGACATGGCAGAGCATTCAATATGCCAACCTGGGCGACCTTTACCCCATGGAGAGTCCCAACTGGGTTCATTGGCTTTGGCAGATTTCCATAATACAAAATCCATAGGATTTTTTTTAGCATTATCAATATCAACCCTATTACCTGCTTGTAAGTCATCGAGATTTTTTTTGGCTAATTTACCATAGGTTTTGAACTGATCAATCTGAAAAAATACATCGCCACTTCCTGTAGAATTAACGGGGACATGATAAGCAGCACCCTTTTTTATCAGGGTTTGGATCATTTCCAAAATTTCACCCATATGCTCCGTGGCACGTGGCTCAGAATTGGGTCGTTGTACCTCTAATGCATCCGCATCTTCATGCATGGCCTGAATAAAGCGATTGGTCAAGCTATTAATATCTTCCCCATTTTCAATTGCTCTGGCTATGATTTTGTCATCAATATCGGTAATGTTTCTTACATAATTAACATTATCACTGCCATAAATTTTGCGTAAATAACGACTAATAATATCAAATACCACCAAAACTCGTGCATGACCGATATGACAATAATCATATACTGTCATACCACATACATACATATTTACCTTACCCTCCTGAATGGGAATAAATTTTTCTTTGGTTGCGCTTAGGGTATTATAAATTTTTAGCATTATTGCCTTCTCCTTCTTGCTTTAGTGGGAGCAACTTCCTGTTTTGCCCAACTATCACGCAAGCTTACGGTCTGATTAAAAATTAATTTCTCGGTACTACTGTCCTTATCTGCAACATAATAACCTTCTCGTTCAAACTGAAAATTATCCCCTGCTACGGCCTCAGCCAAAGAAGGTTCCACACGCGCATGTGAATGAACACTACGAGAGTTTTTATTCAGATAATCTAAAAAGCCCCCTTCCAGTTTATTACTATCGGGTTGTTCAACTGAGAACAGGCGGTCGTATTCTCTAATTTCTGCCTCATGGCTATAATCTGCAGAAACCCAGTGAATAACACCCTGTACTTTTCTACCCTCTGGTTTTTTGCCCAGCGTATTTTCATCATAGCTACAACGTAATTCAATCGGAACACCCTGCTCATCTTTAATCACTTGTTCACATCTAATCACATAAGAATTTCTTAGTCGTACTTCTTTGCCAATAGTTAAGCGTTTATATTTTGCTGGAGGATCATCGGTATAATCATTTTGATCAATATAAATCTCTTTGGTCATTTTAAAATCACGTCTGCCCATCGCTTCATTTTTAGGGTGGCAAGGAGCAGATAAATCTTCAATCCGCTCTTGAGGGTAATTTTCTATTACCACTTTTAACGGTCTTAATACAGCCATTGCTCTGGGCGCATGGTGTTCCAGATCATCACGAATACAGAACTCCAGGGTTCCCATATCCACAATACCATCAACTTTAGTCACTCCTACACGCTCACTAAATTCCACTATAGATGCAGGGGTATAACCTCTTCTTCTTAAGCCAGAAATAGTAGGCATGCGCGGGTCATCCCAGCCATCTACAAAACCGTCATCTACCAATTGCTTTAATTTGCGTTTACTGGTTATTGTATAATTCAGGTTCAATCGTGCAAATTCAATTTGTTGTGGATGACAGGGAGTTTGTAATTGATCTAAAAACCAGTCATATAAAGGACGGTGATCTTCAAATTCCAAAGTACAAACAGAGTGAGTAATGCCTTCCATAGCATCAGACAAACAATGGGTAAAATCATACATGGGATAAATACACCAATTATCCCCGGTCTGGTGGTGATGCTGGCGACGGATACGATAAATAATAGGGTCGCGCATATTGATATTGCCTGAAGCCATATCAATTTTTGCTCGCAGGCTATACTGCCCGTCAGCAAATTCACCTGCTTTCATTTTTGCAAAAAGTGATAAATTCTCTTCAATGCTTCTATTTCTATCCGGGCTATCCTTGCCTGGCTCCGTTAAACTACCACGATATTCACGTGATTGCTGTGCATCTAATGAGCAAACATATGCCTTGCCCATTTTTACCAATGCAACCGCATAATCATATAATTGCTCAAAATAATCAGACGAATACTTAATTTCATCATCCCATTGAAAACCCAACCATAAAACATCTTCTTTTATAGACTTAACGTATTCAAGATTTTCTTTTTCAGGATTAGTATCATCAAAGCGTAAATTACACAGCCCTTGATAAGTTTTTGCCAAACCAAAATTCAGGCAAATCGATTTTGCATGGCCAATATGTAAATAACCATTAGGCTCAGGAGGAAATCGGGTTTTTACCTTACCATTATTTTTATTATTTTTTATATCTTCATCAATAATATGGCGAATAAAATTAGTAGCTGGTACTACATTTGTAGAGTTAGTTTTATCATTCATAACGTATAAAGTTCCAATCCCTTAAACCAAAGGCACATAATACTACAAGTATAGGCATCACATGAAATATAAAATCCCCATATTCTACAGAATAATAGCTTTAGAATAAATGAAAAATGTCCTATCGTAAGAATTTCAATTATATTTTTCAATCCATATTAATTCTTACAATTTTTTTGATAAATAAAATAAATAATGTTATCGTTCGCCTATAATTATTTATAGCTTTTAGCCCCAATATAAAACAAAAAAAGAAACAACCCAAAAGGAAAAAAAATGAAACATATAAATTATTCAATTCTGATTACTCTTATGCTGGGCTGTTTATTAAGCACCTCTGCTTTTGCTGCTAATCCTAAAGTAGTTATTGAAACCACCATGGGAAACATTGAGCTGGAGTTATTTGAAGATAAAGCACCTCTTACAGTAAAGAACTTTTTAGCTTATGCCGATGAAGGATTTTATAATGGCACTATCTTTCACCGTGTAATCAAAAATTTTATGATCCAGACTGGCGGTTTAGACAAGGACATGAAGAAAAAATCCACACATTCTCCCATTAGAAATGAAGCAACCAATAAATTAGGTAATCTTAAAGGCACTATTGCCATGGCCAGAACAGGTCAGCCTCATTCAGCCACTTCACAGTTTTTTATCAATACTAAAAATAACAAGAGCCTGAATTATGGTGGCAGAGGCGGCTGGGGATATTGTGTATTTGGTAAAGTGACTAAAGGCATGGACATTGTTATGAATATAGAAAATGTAGCAACAAAAACTAAAGATGGTAGACGTGATGTTCCTAAACAAACAATTGAAATTAAAAAAGTTAGCCTTATTAAGTAGATTCATAACTGTTTACAACTAAATTACTCACAGGAAAAAAAATGATAAAACTTACAACAAATTTTGGCGACATTATGATTGAACTTAATCATGAGAAAGCCCCTAAAACATGTGCTAACTTTGAACAATATGTAAAAGATGGTTTTTATGATGGTACTGTTTTTCACCGTGTAATTAATGGTTTTATGGTTCAGGGTGGAGGCATGAACGAAGATATGTCTGAAAAACCTACTCGTGAAAACATTGAAAACGAAGCCAATAACGGGCTTAAAAACAATATCGGCACATTGGCTATGGCTAGAACTCCTGATCCCCATTCCGCTTCATCACAATTTTTTATCAATGTTAAAGACAATGACTTTTTAAACTTTAGTTCTGAAACAGCTAATGGCTGGGGTTATTGTGTTTTTGCTGAGGTTAGCGAAGGAATGGATGTAGTTGACGCAATTAAAAATGTTGCTACAGGAAATAAAGGCGGACATCAGGATGTGCCTGTTGAAAGCGTAATTATTGAATCTGCAACTATTGTTTAATTAGCTATTTATAAAAGATAATGCAAACTCTATTTTTAGCGGATCTGCATCTGGGCGAAAAAACACCTGAAATAGGCTCTTATTTTAAACAGTTTATTTTTTATTGCCTGGAGAACCAGCAGCAGATCAGTAGCATTTATATTCTGGGTGATTTTTTTGAGTTTTGGGTAGGCGATGATTATCAATCTGATATTACCGATCAGATTTTTAGTGCCCTCAGCTCCTTAACAAAAAATTATGCAGTTAAAGGATATTTTATGCATGGTAATAGGGACTTTTTAATCGGCAAGGGTGCTAAAGCAAGTTTTGAGCAACAAACGGGCTTTAGCATTATAGACGATCCCTGTAGCATAGAGCTGGATGGAGAAAAAATTCTGCTTTGTCATGGCGATAGTTTGTGTACTGATGATGTGCAATATCAGCAATTGCGCCAGATGGTACGCAACGAACAGTGGCAGAGCGATATTTTAAGTAAAAGCATAAACGAACGTATTCAATTTGCTTTAGCTTCGCGCCAGCAAAGTGAACAAAACTATAAACAGGGTGAAGGTGAAACTATTGCTGATGTAAATCAGCATGCAGTAGAAGAAATAATGATTAAAAACCAGTGTAAAACACTGATACACGGTCATACCCATCGTCCAGATACGCACCATTTTTCTCTGCAAGGAGAACCTGCACAGCGAATTGTTCTGGCAGCATGGTATAAACGGGGAAGCTTTTTAAAGTATGAAAATAATAGCTTTTCTAGCGTAGCGTTGTAGTTTTTTCATTAATAGATGCGCTCTACATTTCTATAACTAATACAAATATAGAGCAAAGCAATATCTAATTGCTTACCTAAGTTCTTTACTTATTAAGTACGGCATTCCACATTAAACGAATACTTCTTTCAAAAAACCGCTCTAAATCGTAACTTCTGGCTTTAATTAACTGCTTGGTCATAATAACCGTTTGTTCAGGATGAGAATAATAATGCTGTAGTTTATCCAGACAGGCCTGTTTAAGCTGATCTTTAGTTACAATTTGACTCACCATTCCCAGCTCTAATGCTGTTACTCCATCCAGACTTTCACCTGATAAAAACATATCTAATGTTTTTCTTGGGCCAATTTCACGTTCCAGATAAAAGCTTACCGCACCAATGGGTGTTACACCCAGTTCAAGTCCAGGGAACTCAATCTTTAAATCATCCGTAACTATAATATTATCGCAGGCCATAAAATAACCAAAAGAATCAATGGGAACCCTGCCCTCAATGCCAGAAATGATTGGCTTAGAAAAATCATTCAACGTTAAGGTTAAACGTTTAGAAGTATTTCCATATCGAGTAACTCCTTTCTCTTTTTGATAAGAACCTTTAGTGCTATGTAATAGTTCAATAAAATCTCTAACATTCTCCACACCATGGTAAGCAGGAGGATCAATAATTAATACACCTTTGACCTTATCATCCATTTCTATTTCATTTAAACAATCAAGGAAACTATGTAAAAAACTGGTTTCAAAATTAACACTAAAGGCTTTTTTCTTAAGAGTGATTATTGCTGTATCCTGCTCAAATTCGCATTCAAACGCATCATCATTATAGTTTTTAATATCAATCATCTTTGCTATTCCTTAAAAGTCTTGGTTTTTATTCGTCCAATGGAAATATTTTTGATTGAAATAGTAGTGACTTTTCACTAAACTTTCAATCTATTTATTATTCTTCTCTATTTTGTAAGGTGTTTCAACTCCTATATGAGCTATCTTCAATTTTTTTCCCATCTGGCATTTGGTTTAAGTCTGGTATTTGTTGCCTTTTATATTACCCGTTATATGTTATATAACAAAAAAATTATTGATCACCCTAATGAACGTTCATCTCATTCAGAATCTATTCCCAAATCTGGCGGAATATCTATTGTAATTACCTTTTTATTCGGCATGGCAGTTATCTATTTATTTGCCGATAAAGAATTAGTTCAACAAAGTTATTTTATCAGTTTTGTATTTTGCTCAGCCTTAATTGCCGTTATATCCTTATATGATGATATAACCAATAAGTCGATTAAGTTTAAATTTATCAGCCAGGTATTTGCAGTGCTGTTATTGCTGGCTTTTGGAATAGTGGTTGATAGTATCTCTTTACCTGGGATAGGCCCTGTTAGCCTTGGTTTAGCTGGTTATATTATCTCTTTTATATGGATATTCGGGCTAACCAATGCATATAACTTTATGGATGGTTTAGATGGGCTAATGGCAGGCATTACCGCAATTGTTAGTCTGTTTTTTATGATTATCTGTTATTCTCAGGGCAGCTCCTTTGTTTTTATTAGCTGTTATACCCTATTAGCAGGTTCTATTGGATTTTTATTATTTAATTTCCCTCCTGCAAAAATATTTATGGGTGATGTAGGCAGTGCATTTATTGGCTTTAGTCTGGCCGTGCTGGCAATTATTGCCGCTCGTTATGATACCTCTCACACTTCTTTTTTAGTCATGCCCTTATTATTGTTTAATGTGTTATTTGATACCACATTTACTTTTTTGCGCCGCTTAGTTAAAGGGGAAAGGGTCACTCAGGCACATAGAAGCCACCTCTACCAGCTAATGAACCAGCTCGGTTTTAGCCATATGGAAGTTACATTAAGCCAGTATTGCATGGTATTTTTACAGGGATTAGGCGCATTATGGATGGTACAGATAGAAGGCTCGGAACGCTTATATCTGTATACCCCCTTCTTTTTATTGCAAAGTGTTTACTGTTATTGGATTATTCGTAGTGCAAAACAACAGCAATTACTATAAGTGTTAATAAAACGCCAAATATAATCTAACTTTCTAACTCAGCCTTAGTTTCAGCAAAAGCAGCAATGGCCTTATCTAAATCATCCTTGGTATGTGCCGCAGATATTTGGGTGCGAATCCTAGCTTTGCCTTTAGCCACTACAGGAAAGAAAAATCCTATAGCATAAATGCCCTTTTCTAATAGTTTTTGCGACATTTTTTGAGCTAATACCGCATCACCTAGCATCACAGGTACTATCGGATGTTCCCCATCAGCTATGGCAAATCCAGCCGCTAACATGCCTTTTCTAAAATACCGGGTATTTTCTTCTAATCGATCGCGCAGCTCTGTTGATTCACTGAGCATTTCTAATACTTTCAGCGAGGCAGCGCAAATAGAGGGAGCCAGGGTATTAGAAAATAAGTAAGGGCGTGAACGCTGGCGTAAGATATCAATAATTTCACTGCGACCAGAGGTATAACCTCCCGATGCTCCACCTAAGGCTTTACCAAAAGTACCGGTAATAATATCAACCCGATCCATTACATTATGGTATTCATGCACACCTCGGCCTGTTTTACCCATAAAACCCACCGCATGACAATCATCATGATGTACCATAGCATCGTATTTATCTGCCAGATCGCAGATTTTATCCAGTTTGGCAATACTGCCATCCATAGAAAAAACACCGTCGGTAGTAATTAAAATACGCCGAGCACCCACTTCTTTTGCAGCGATTAATTGCTTTTCCAGATCAGCCATATCGTTATTTTTATAACGAAAACGATGCGCCTTACATAGTCTTACCCCATCAATAATGGATGCATGGTTTAACTCATCAGAAATAATTGCATCATCTTTGCCTAAAATAGTCTCAAACAGACCCGTATTTGCATCAAAACAGGCGGCATATAAAATGGTGTTTTCCATACCCAAAAACTCACTGACTTTATTTTCCAGTTGTTTATGAATACTCTGCGTACCACAAATAAATCGCACTGACGACAGGCCAAATCCCCATTGCTTAAAACTATCCTGAGCGGCTTTAATTAGCTTTGGATTATTAGCCAGGCCTAAATAGTTATTAGCACACATATTCACCACTTCACTGCCATCTTCCAGACGAATAGCATTAGCCTGTTGTGAGGCAATTACACGTTCATTTTTCCATAAACCGGCTGCTTTAATCTCTTCCAGATCAGCACTCAGGCTGTCTTTTGCACTTTTAAAACTCACTTTTTTTACTCCAAAAAGATAGGTAATTGCTAACTAATTAAAATCACCCTCTCAAATATTTAAGCGTTTAGACTTGATTATTTTACAACACACTACGCTGAGTATTCATGTTTCTCTTTTCTGTAGTGAATGCCTGAATCGTTACACAATGCTCAAAGACTCATCGGTAGAAATCAAGAACGGAAAAAAAGAGAAATATGGATACGTTTAAAAAGAACATCAGCTATCGCATGTATATCTCTTTCAGTTATTACTATTCTTCCCAATTCAAAATTACCTTGCCCGATTGTCCTGTTCGCATAACATCAAAGCCTTGTTGAAAATCCGTATAATGAAATCTATGGGTAATTATTTTTTCTAAGGGAATGCCACTTTGTACCATCATCATGCCTTTATACCAGGTTTCAAAAATTTCACGACCATAAATGCCTTTAATAAATAAACCTTTAAATACTACCTGATCCCAATCAATGCCCGTTCCCTTGGGCATAATTGCCAGCATAGCAATACTGCCACCATTAATCATATTTTTTAACATATCTCTAAAAGCATGAGGGGAGCCAGACATTTCCAGACCCACATCAAAACCTTCAAAAATTCCCAGGCTACGCATAAATTCTTTGCTAATTGAGCCATTATTTACATTTAAAGGAATAGCCTGTGGCACAATTTTTTTAACCAGATCCAGACGGTACTGGTTTAAATCAGTAATTACAATATTTCGGGCACCACTATGAGAAGCAACCATAGCCGCCATTATTCCAATAGGCCCTGCTCCGGTAATCAGTACATCCTCTCCCACCATATTAAATGATAAAGCGGTATGAATGGCATTGCCATAAGGGTCAAAACAAGCGAGTAAATCGGTAGACATAGGGCGACTGGGACGAAATACATTTTTAGCAGGAATAGATAAATACTCACCAAAGCAACCAGTGCGATTTACACCAACCCCAATAGTATCCGGACACAGGTGGCGTCTACCTGCTAAACAATTACGGCAGCGCTCGCAAACAATATGCCCTTCACCAGAAACCACATCACCAATTTTTAAGCCCGTAACATTCGCCCCCATTTCAGCAATTACACCAGCAAATTCATGGCCTATGGTCATAGGTACCTGAATAGTTTTTTGCGCCCAGTCATCCCAGTTATAAATATGGATATCGGTACCGCAAATAGCTGTTTTTTGAATTTTAACTAAAACATCATTATTGCCCACTTCGGGAATATCAACATCTTCCAGCCACAAACCTTCTTTAGCGTACTTTTTTACCAGTGCTTTCATTTTTTTCATAGGGAATTTTCTTTAAATAGTTAAATAATTGCAAAGATAGTAGCAATTTACACAATGATTATCTAGCCTTGGCTAGATATTATTGTGGCTTTGTAATAGCGAGTATATTCTATTCGGCCGTCTCTTTTTTAATACTCACGAAACTCGCTGACGCTCAGGCCCCTATATTTCAGGCAATCTTCCCATAACCTTTAACTCCAAAATGTTGTCAATACCTACTACAAAAAAATAACTTTGTTGCACAATACTACATTTTGTAGTATTGTCAACAGCAATATCAATATCAATGTTATCTAAAACAGGGGCTATACTATGAACTCTATCAGTAACAGTTTATTGGATGAACAGAAGACAAACGATGATAAGGAGTTTTTTCAGGAACTGGGTCAAAGGATGGCTGGCTACCGTAAAGAAATTAATATGACACAGGTACAGCTGGCAAAGATATTGGATGTTTCTCAGCAAGTGATTGCAGCTTATGAAGCAGGCAGACGTAAGCTTCCTGCTTCTCTTTTGCCTGTACTGGCTAAATTATTTGCAGTACCTTTAGATGAACTCATTGGTATTAAAGAAAGTCATACAAAACGTGGACCTGCCTCAATTCTGCAACGCCAGATAGAGCAAGTAGCATTACTACCCAGAACTAAACAGAAGTTTGTAATGGAGATGTTAGATACTGTGCTTAAGCAACAACAAAGCGCCATATAAAATAAAGAATACTAAGGAGTAAAATATGCTAGCACATAGTGCAAAACAAGAAGCCATCGATGTTATTCAGCGTTTGCCTGAAAATACCGATATGGAAGAGATTATGTACCGACTCTATGTACTGGAAAATATCCGCCATGGACAAGAGGATGCCAATCAGGGAAAAACACAGTCTACAGATGAAGTACTTAAGGACATTCAAACATGGTGAGATGGACGGCTCATGCTAAAGCACAGCTCCGCCATATTTATGATTACACAGGCAGAGGAAATTATTTCAGATAAATAATAGAATAATTACTTTTTAGTACAGTAAAATACCCTGCATGGCAGGGCTTTATAGGTGCTTTTGATTCTTTAAAAAGAGAAATAAGGATAAAAAAACAAAAGATAGTGCAATATTCTACCTGCCCCCCCAGATTTTATACAATTAGATTTATTTTATATGGATACTTGTTGAACCTTAAATTTAATTGAGTTAATGTAATTTTTACTCAATTAATTTTGGCTGAGAATGCGTTTTTCTACAGCCTTTATGCATATTAGGTAGATACGTACTTTGGAAATATAGATGATTGAAAATAAATCGGTAAATTGGGGGATGCAAGAATTACTTCCCCTTGAGGGTAATCCCTTTGCAACAGCTCGCTCCTCTTGTCTCCATGCAGTGCAGGTTGCGAAGGATGTCACGATTGACCAAATGGCAATGAATGAGTTTGTTGCGGAGTTAAATATTAATGCAGTCACTTGCGTTGCAGAAGGTTCTATGGGTGAGAATTGCGACACAATTCGAGATGATTTTCATAGTGGAGATGAGGCCGCAAATTTTGCCTTGACCTTTTGCATACTACAGCTTGGTCATGGTTACCGCTATGCGTTACACCAGCACTGCCATCGAGGAGCCTCTAAAACGATAACCATGGGTGTTCGCTCACTAAACAGAGATGGACTATTAGATGCATCACGACTGAGCCAATTAACGCACGACGATATTCATCTCGCATTCCAATTACCAGATGTCCCTGATTTGCGCGAGCTCGTAAATCAGCTACAAACTGTAGTAGTTCAAGCGGGTAGAGTACTCGGAGAACTAAGACTGAAAGATTTTGCAAGCTTCTGTAGGCATACTTCACTCTTACAAGCAGCAGAAAGCTCACCCTCTGCAAATTTGGTACAGCAACTAGCTTACCATTTTCCGGCGTTTAATGATCAAGCAACTTTGCATGATGGCACACAAGTCACTTTAGTTAAAAAAGCAACATTGGCAGTTGGAGAACTGAATCGTCTTGCTGCACCATTTAACAGTGACTTTGATTTTTCGCTTGATTATGATAAAGCTATCGCACCTATCGATAATGTAATCCCTGCGATGCTCGTTTATCATGGTATCCTCCGCTTATCTCCTCAGCTTTACGATCGCATACATAGACAGCGTACTCCTCTATACCGTGGAACATGTGAAGCAGAGCTGCGTGCTGTTGCACTGATCGCATGTGAGCGGATTGTTGCTGCAACAGGACACGTATTCTCCCCGCTTAATTTGGGCTATTTTTTGTGGATGGAAGGTAAAAAGACGGAGGCACGACAGTTTGCTCGCCACCATACACCGGATACGATTTTCTATTAATTAAAATGGGAATCCTTGGATTTTATCCATAGAAGGTTTGTATAACAAGGCGCTGCTATTGGATAATTTTTCACTACGCTCCAAATTGCCACAGAGCGCGGTGTTATAGCTCTGTAAATATTTATCAATATTAAGATCTATACAAGTTGTTTAATACAACAGATAGCACTATCTGATTGCAAATAGGTTTTTTTATGTTATTATTTAGACATGAACAACAAACATAGAAAAACGTTACAATTAATATTTTCTGACCCAGTTAACGGTAATATCGAGTGGAGAAAAGTCGAAGCTTTATTTATTGCATTAGGTGCAGAAAAAGATGAAGGTAATGGCTCTGCCGTCACATTCATTCTTAACAATAAACGTGCTGATTTTCATCGCCCTCACCCAAATAAAGAGGCATTAAAGTACAGAGTTAAAATTGCACGTGAGTTTTTGGAAAAAGCAGGTATCACACTATGAACATGATGAAATACAATAATTATATCGCTCGAATTGAATTTGATGAAGAAGATCGAATTTTTGTTGGCCGCTTAGCTGGCATTGAGGATATTGTTTCCTTTCATGGTAGCAATGTAGATGAGTTAGAAACAGCATTTCATGAATCAGTAGATCATTATATTGAAGTGAGCGAAAGAACAGGTAGACCAGCACAAAAACCATATTCAGGAAATTTGATGTTGCGTATTAATCCTGATATCCATGCTGCAGTTGCTACAATATCCAAAGTCCAAGGTAAAAGTATAAATCAATGGGCTGGAGAAGTTTTAGATAAAGCGGCTCATATTTGAAACGGTAAAGTAAAGCGATAACAAAGTGTTGATTCTGAATTTAGTTACGCTACACCTCACTAAATCAGCACAACATGACGTTCCGAGGAAAGCTCGGTGTATCTAGCAGGGTGAAAGTCCCAGTCGGGGATTTGCTGCAATGCAAATTTGTAAGGGTTAGCCACTCACCCGTATCGATAGGGATAATTTTAGTTTTTAACTTGTGCTGGCATTGAAAAAAACTCATAAATAAAACATGAGTTTTTTTAGGAGCTGGATATTAAGAAAGTTTTCCGTGACATTGTTTAAATCTTTTTCCACTGGCGCATGGGCATAATTCATTTCGCCCTGCCTAACTATAAAGTCTTTTTAGTTGTTTCTGGTATTTGTGTACCCGATTTTTCTGCAATTAAATTTAAACTAATTGCAACACCTTTGTATTTAAAACAACTTGCATCATCAAAAAGGCCAAAACTATCGACTTTTTTTATATTTACATATCCTGCATCTAAAAAGAAAACTGGTGAGAAATTCCTCATTTAGCCCAACCATATGGTAATCGTATTTGTCAAAACTATTCCCTGCCATTATTGAGTTTAAGTTTGATGTCAAAAGCAATTACGGCACGTTCTGAGTTTTTAAATGGATTAACATAATGGGGAATATAAGAGGGAAAAAGCAGTAAATCACCTGCCTTAGGTCGATAAGTCACTGAGTCGGCTACAGTGGAAGGATGTGGAACCAGACTTCTTCCAGTATCAGGAGCCATCAGCACTAAAGCCCCTTCATCGGTGGTTATATCTGTTGGGACTTTTACATAATATACTCCCGTAATAAAACCATCTGGGTGCAGGTGTGGTTTCATAAAGTCACCTACTTGTAATAGATAGGCCCAGGGGGTTACATCGATATCAAAATTGCTCTCATTGGTTACTTTAATCATGCTTTCAATGTGAGTGCTTAGGTAGTTAGTAATGGACTCTTGGATATACGGCAGAAGTTGTTGCACATATTCCGATGAATCTTCAAAAATATCTTCATAACTGCGTTGCCCTCCAAAGCTGGAGCGATAACCATCATTGGGTTTATTACACCAACGTTGCACATCGTTAAACAGGCCTGCATTTAACTCCGTTGCATTAGGCACATGAAATATTTGCAGTGGTGCAGCAAACAAAAGCTCCTGGTGAAAGGGATTTGGAGTCGTTTGAATAGGCTGCTTAGGTTCATTTAAGGCACACCGCGTGACTTCCAAAAAAGCACTATCCACCGTATTAATGTCCTTAAGTGTATCAATAAAAATAGATTTTCTATAATGGTATAAATGAGACATCATCTCATCTTCCACGTCTTGCAGTGTCGATTTGTGAGCATGAGCGCTTAAAGAGGTTAAAAAAGGGAAAGTGCAGTATGCTTTGATTTTATTATGTAAAATAAGTTGTGAAAGGTATTGATCAATAAAGGCAATATTACTGCTATTGGTATTAAAATCCAGTAATTGACTTAGTTTTTGCTTAGAGTCAGGATTGATAATATAGGAAGTGGTACTGCCATTAAAGCCCAAATCATTGAGCGAAATGAGTGATATTTGATCATCGTTAAGAAATTTTTTTAGACAAGGACGAAATTGTTCATAAATAAAAAACTCCTTTGGAAGAAAAGCATCTAAAAAGAGAATGTCCCATTGTTTGGGAAGATGAATTTTATTTAGATGTGATAAAAACGCATCGGGAAAATAAATATCATCTTCACAAATATGGAGGGGGAAATCATTTTTTATATTTTGATTAATGATTTCAAAATGAGAGAGCCAGTTACCCATTAAAGAAGGAGTAGAAAATTTAGGTACCGTTGCGGTTGCTACTTTTTCTTTATCTAATGCTGTTGCATTAAATCTTTGGTATTTTTCCAGTAAACCTCGTGTAGACAGGTGTTGCTGTAAAAACTCATTGCGATCGGATGAACTATCTAGATTAATATAAAAACCACATAAATTTTCTAACATGAACTACTCTCAAAATAACTGGGACTTTATATTATAGGTGTTTTTTTTAATCGACGTACACCAAATATACCAAGTAATGAAGAGATAAGTAGCGTTCCTAA
The DNA here is from genome assembly GCA_045047105.1 of Pseudomonadota bacterium. Lineage (GTDB taxonomy): Bacteria > Pseudomonadota > Gammaproteobacteria > GRL18 > GRL18 > JADGAU01. Next base: position 15,823 of record JASFYQ010000070.1, read on the forward strand.
AGGACCCCATAGTGGAACAGCGGTTGCAATAGCGGAACCAGGACCACCGGGATCAACAAGAGTACCATTTTCTATCTTATCATCATCATAGGGACCACCCTCTACCAAACTAAAGCTGATCTTAGTTTTGTTATCAGCAGGGAAGTGTGTGACAACCGTACCACTAATAGCATCCCATTGATTAGTTAGGTTATTTAACTTGTAATAACTGGTGATACTGGGATCGTAAGGTACAAAGAGTTCCATATCAACCGTAGCACCCTTACTGGGAAGGTTAGTAACAGTATAACTAAACTGCCCATAGGGCATAGAGACATTAGCAGGCAGATTGGATGGAGCCGCAGATTGGCTGACTAAGGTATTTGAGGTATTGCTATTGCTATTGTTATTTGAAGAGGAGCCTAAAGTAAACCAGGAAGTGCTATTGCCACTGGTAAAATTCCCTGAAGAGACATTACTCTGGCCACTGTCCTGCTTACCATCATTATTGCCATCACCTTGTGATGAACCATCAACACCTGGAGCTTGCGACTCTGTACCACTATCTAAGCCATCATTATCGTCAGCAACAGTAAATATTAAATTATCTAAATAAACAGGATAGGGATAGCCTTGGCTCACTGCAAGGGCTCTCAAGGCAATAGAGCCATATTGGGGATCGGATATTGTCAGAGTGGTTACGTTTGTATAACTAGAAAGGTCTAATGTATTAGATGTTTCGCCATTATACGTTTTAGTGAGTAGCCCTTGGCTTTCCTGATTGCTTGAAACTTTCACACTTCCTGAAGAAGAAGAGGAATATAGCTCTATTGTTTGCAGATCAACAGGTTTATTAAAAGTAAATGAAATATCACCATCAGAACCTCCCAATAGTAATGCTTTCCCAGAGCCTATTAGACTACCAGAAATAAAGTGTTTATAGCTTCCTGTTAAGCTATTTTTCATGCTGATTTGTACACCGGCAATAGTTTCAGTGGTATAGTTATTGATATCGTTGGCAGATCCTGTATATGATGTTTCTTGTGCTTCAAATCCTAGTGTAGGTAGTGGTATAGCTGAGGCAGATTGCAAAGCACTTGCCAGGGTTAGTCCTGAGGCAGCGATGGCAGCATGTTTATAATTGAATTTCAAAATATTACTCCGTTATTGTGATCAATTGAGTTGATCCTTTTTTATAGAAAAAACTTTATTGAAAACTTAATTAATAAAAAAAACAGCATGGTTAAAGCTTTAATTATATAAATAATAATCCTATTCTTATCATACTACCTGCCTATCGTTCACGGATCGTTCAAAGAAAGGCTAAAACCATTCTTTAATCAGCATAAATAATTTATTTTGTTCGTAAATCAAAAGCTTAATCTGAAATATAAATATATTTTATAGTTGGAGCTTTGTAATTTAATACTACTTGATAGCAAAGATCTTGCTTATATTCTGAAAATCACTAGACAAGAACCAGAAATCACTTGATTAACTGAGCCATAGTAATAAATTTATTGAAAAATCAAAATTTGTTCCTCAATACCACATCAGTTGATGTTATTTAAAATTTATTTGGAATGTTAAGTTATGCTATATCAATCGCAATGGGTATCTGCAATTACTATTTTTGCGGGTATGAGTTATTTTTCTTCTCAGAAATATTAAATTCCATGCTATGATACGTAAAAAATACCGCATTAATGCATACAAGCTTAAAAGCGTAGGGGGAATCTAATAGTTGAAAACCTTCGAGCTTTTAATATCACTTGGGTCTTATTTCTTTGTTTAAATTTACTTGCCAAACATTTCTGTTTAATACATATTCCATTCTATGTCCAGCTTTCATCCATCACCTACATCCTTAACTTCATCTGGTCTTGAGCTTCGATTATTCGGAGGCTTCGAGGTTTGTCTGAAAGGAAATTCTGTGGCTGGTTTTTCTTATAATAAAATGCGCGCTCTGTTCGCCTATCTTGCCATAGAACCAATACAGAATCACAACCGGGAAGCCTTGGCGGAGCTGTTCTGGAGTCGTAACTCTTCCTCTACGGCTCGCGGTAACCTGCGCCGAACCTTGTCGGATTTGCGTCGCGCTCTGGAACTTCCAACGAACACGGCTTTATTTTCAAGCGATAGACAGACTATTCGTTTTATTCCAAATCTTAAGGTGGATGTATTAGAGCTGTCCACTTTCACCACTTCCTGTTTCTCCCAACCGAGCCAGTGTAAGAAGGCCTGCCTCTTACAAATGGAACAGATGGTAGGGCTTTATCATGGTGAGTTTATGGCGGGTTTCTCATTGCCTGATTGCCCTGACTTTGAACAGTGGCTGCAGATTCAGCGCGAAGCTCTGCAACGTCACAGCCTTATTTTGCTTGAACGGATCAGTCTTTGTCACGAACAAATGGGTAATACGGCAAAAGCCTTGTCATATGCGCTACGCTCTATAGAACTGGATTGCTGGGATGAAAATTCCTATCGGCGGATTATGTATCTATATACATTAAATGGACAAAAACGACTAGCGCTTGAGCAATATCAAGTTTGTTGCCAGGTACTTAAAAAAGAATTGGGCATAATGCCAGGAGTGGAAACTCAACAGCTGGCAGAAGATATCCGTGACGGAAGCTTAGAGTTTGCCTCAATCGATGTCGGAACAGTCTCGGCAAGGCAAATCATGGCGCACACCAAGAAAGAATGCCGTCAGGCAACGGTATTATATTGTGATTTATCTTATCTTGGCCTGGATGAAGCCGAGCAGGCAATGGAACTATTGCCTGTTCCCCAGGCTCGCTGTATGGAAATTATCCAGCAATTTTCAGGGCATATCGTGCAATCATTTGGTGGTGGATTACTGGCTTATTTTGGTTATCCACAGGCTCATGAACATGCCGCCCGCCATACCGTTCAGGCTGGCCTTGCAGTCTCTAACGAAGTGTTTGATGGTATTGAAATCCGAGTAGCAGTACATACTGGAGTGATTATCACCGATAGTGAATCCTCCATGCCGGATACGCTTGGTAGAACCTCTAAACTCGCCATTTTGCTGTGCCAAA
>JASFYQ010000071.1:0-12666 GCA_045047105.1 Pseudomonadota bacterium
CTTGAGTACTAACTAACTTGAGCATTCTTTAACGAGAGAGCATTCTACTTAACAAAGTTATCATTGTAAATTTGAAATACTAGTTGTTGTCAATTATTTATGGACAACTAGTTTAATAATTGCATTTTTCTCATATCAGCTAATAAACGCTCACTCGCCCCACTGCTCTTATTTTGGTAAGCCATTGAAAAAATCTTATCTCGTTGTAATTGAAACTTATCTTTTCCTTCAATAAGAAAATAGCTTAACCATTTTTCTAGCTCGTTCCAATTTAATGCTTTTGGCCCTGGTGTCATTTCATCATAATCAAATTGTAACGGATTATGATCACTTATGAATGTTTCAAAATCATAGGGATAGAATATTATAGGTTTTCTTACATGTAAAAAATCAGTAAATATACTTGAATAGTCAGAAATTAATAAATCTGTATCACGCAATAAAGGATATACATCTGCACTATTATCATATTCTAAAAGGTGAGAGAAGCGGTCTAAATTTTGTTTTGAAATATTTGTCAGTCCATGCCCTTTTAGAACAAATAGAGCTTTAATTTTTTCACAATAGTCATTTATTTTTTGTAAGTTAAGAGCATTTTTATCCTGATGATTTGCATTCATATGCCGACAAGTAGGTGTATAACATATCACCTTGTAACCATTGCTTTTTTTTTGTTGGATAGTTGTTAACGCCACTTCATCAGTAAAAATATTTTCTCCTTCAATTGGATGATATAAAACATCATTTTTTGGATACCCTGCTAATGAAATTTTATTCTCTGAAGTTCCATAACCTGGCTCTGAAACATTTTTTGCATAAAACTGTGAGGTAGATAGCAATAAGTCATTATCAAATATATTTTTATAAAGCCATTGCTTTTCTTTTACCTCCAATTTTTGCATAAAATCATCAGGGATCTGCATTAGTTCTGTGTACTTTAGACCGACCCCATGGGATGTATGAATTATTTTAGCATCAAAATATCTCAACCAGGGATAAGCCTTCTGCCAGGTCATTTTATCAAAATAAAAATGGGAAGCTCTATTTAACCAATCAACAAAATCATCTGCATTTGCATCAATTAGAGGCAGCCTGTATTTTTTTAACATATCAATACAAGCTTTATCTTTGGCAACCCAGTAAACTTTATCGGGATATATTTTTTTTAAATACAGAAAAAAATATTTATTGTTTCCTACAAAATGACCTAAATTTTCTCCAAAAAACAAATGTAATTTGGGGGAGTCTATAACTTTTTTTGAAACTAGCTGTTGATACTTTTTTTTCATATCATCAGGATCAAAAAGTATATTTGCCACTAAATAAACTGGAGGAGTGATAACTCGATATTTTTTTAAACCAAGCATCTGCAGTTTTTGTTCAATCTCATAATAAGCTGAACTAAGGACTAAAATTTCATCGTAACTTTTTTCCTTAATAGAATTTACAAAAGCATCTACCGTATAAACGGGAAGGTTCATGTAAACTCCTGAAGCCACTGAATCAATAAATCCAGCAACACAGACTTTAGGCCTGCACTTTAACAACCAGGCAAAAAAAGCAGTTGCAGTAGAGCCAGTGCCATAAATATAGATTATCCCTGCAAATGAAATATCTTCAACAGGATAAACAAATCCTAATGTCTTTTGATTATAATTTTGTTGCTTAGTTTTTATAAACATAGAAATGACATGTTCTCAAATTTTTATTAACTGATTTTTTTACAATATTTTTAAGTAGCTCAGGTTTATCCCGAACTCTTTCCTTTGCAGCTTTGTTAACATTAAAATATTTTTCTAAATGGTATAAATTATAAGCATAATTTCTAAATGATTTATTAAAATAAGACTTAAAAAGCCCTTTTCTATAAAATCTTGAATTTCTATAATATGCAACATAGTTTTTAGATTTGTAATCTTCATAACCAATTAACATGGTACTTTCTCTAATAAGTAAAATACCATTTTTAGAAACAAGGTTTAATAATCTCTTGAATATTTTTTCTACATTTTCTATATCTGTGTAGGTAAAAATATCACTAACATAAACCAGATCATATGTACCAATATTTGAACTACTCATGGACATAAAATCAGCATTAATAAAATCAATTCGTTTATTTTTATTTTCTTTATTATTCGCTTTTATTCTCAACTCAGATAAGTCAACGCCTATTATTTCATCAAATTTTTTTGCAAATTCAGTAGTATAGCGCCCATTTCCACAACAAATATCAATCGCTCTTAGTTTCTTTTTACATTTTTCATTAATAATTTTATTTATAAGTTGCATTTCATATGCAAACCTTACCTCTGATATATAATCATCATTGGTAATATAGCCTCCATCCTTATATTTTTTATACGCGCTAGACCAAAAACTGGAAATTATATGCTTTTCTGTATCCGTAGTATTATATTTTGGACTATCAAAATAGAGATGTAATTTGTCTTGTAAATATGTGGATTCAATATTTAAAGCAGTAATTTTTTCTTCAATTTCGGTTAATCTATCTTTTGCTGCTATTAACTCTTTGTTTAATTTATCCATAATTAATCTGACTCTTAAGATAACTTTTTATTCTTTCATAATCTTCAATATAATCAACCTCAGCCCAGAAAACACCCTTAATATCGTGGATAAAAATTTCTTTTTCACTTAATGATTGATAAAAAATATCTTCCCACCAAAAATCATGGTTTTGTTTTTTGATCATCTGATTTAATTTTTCTTTCATAAAAGGAATATCATTGCTATTAATTCTTGCAATACCGACATATTCGCCAGTTGTTTCCTTGATGCTTAATTGTTTTCCAAATTGTACTAATTTATTATCTTTCCAGTTAAATTTGTAATCGGCTTGCTCAATTCTTGAACTATCCGCCAAAAACAGAGGAGAGTCTTTTTCTGCTAATAAAACATCAATAATTTTTTCTTCTATAAATACATCTGCATTCATAATAATTAAATCATCACTCGCATCTAAAAAGTCTTTTGCAAACCAGGCCGAGGCAATTGAGTTAGTTATATCAAAAAAATTATTGGTATAGCTTTGGTATTGATATTCTTTTATAACATCAAAAATACATTGCTCTGCATAACCCGTTACAATTGCAATATCAGTAATTCCTTTTTTATTTAATAAAGCAAAGGTATAACTAATTAATTCTAATTGATTAATTTTGACACAACACTTGGGTTTCCCATTTAAATGTCTGCTTATTCGACTCCCTATTCCAGCAGCCATTATCAGAACTTTCATTTTTTTTCCTCATTATAATATATTTTTAAACTATCAATAAGCACATCAATATACTCCTTAGTCATATAACCCATATGGGAAATGCGTATCAGCTTATTTTTATCACCTCCACCACTAGGAGTCAAAATTATATTAAATTGTTGTTCAAAATCACTAATAATTTTATTAGCCAGTCTTCCATCTGTTGGTGTTAGTGTCGTCATACCATTGGGCATATTTTTCAGATAAGGTTTTAATGGAAAAGCTTTAATTTTTTTCCTGAAGTATTGAGCTAATTGTTTAGTATCCTGTACTGATTTTTTTATAGATTTTTGATTTAATTCATTTAATCTAAAGTGTAATTGTTTAATAATTGAAACAGTAGGAGTAAATGGTGTTTGCCCCCGAACCATATTTGCGAGATACATTTTAAAATCAAAATACATCACATTAATAGACTTTAATTTTTTAATCGCATTTGGGCTGAGTACAACCATTGCAAGACCGGGAGGAAGCGCCAAACCTTTATTCGAACTTAAGATTAAAGCATCAATATTTTGTTTTTTCATATTAATATCTTCACAAACAAAAGCACTGATCGCATCAACAATATTCAGTAGTTTATTTTTTTTACAAAATTCACCAATTTTATTTAAATTGTAAATTTTTCCGATACTGGTTTCATGAGCATTAACAACAAAAGCATTTGCTTTTAATTCTTTAAGCAAAGAAAAATCGATTTTTTTATTTTTTTTTATTTTAATTTCATAATTTGGAACATCGTGTTTGCTGCATATATCAATAAAACGCTGCCCAAACCCTCCACCATTAATAACAATAGCTTTGTCTCTATTATTTAATAAATTGATAGTAGCTGCTTCCATAGCACCCGTGCCCGAGGATGCTAAAAAAATAACATCACTCCCTTTTTTTGCATTAACCAGCTTTAATAAGAGTGTTTTAGATTCTATTAAAATTTTTGAAAACGATGTATTTCTAAAATATGGGACCTGTTCACTTCCCAGCTTAAGAATTTCTTTTGACATTGGCACAGGGCCAGGAGTAAATAAATATTGTTTCATTCTTTTTCCAAAATACTAATTATTCTTTTTGATGCATTCGAATCACAATATTCAAAAAATGTATCTCTTAATAATTCACGTTGTTTTTTGTAGCAATCATTCCCCAAATTAATATTTTCTATACAATTTATTAATTCATTTTGGTTATAGGCTTTTTCCCCTGGGCTTACTTCATCAAACGCATAGAGATAACCATGAGCCATTTTAGAACATTGCCCATGATCATAAATAAAGAAAATAATAGGTCTATTTAATAATAAAAAATCAGCATACACTGATGAATAATCTGTGATCAGGATATCGGTATATTTAAGTATCGGATAAATATCCCCCTGGATATTATGAAATAATATATTTGAATAGAGCGAATTCTTAATAATCTCTTGATAAAACACCATCACAAAGGGATGCAGTTTAATAACCATATAGGTATTTATTGCTTTTAATTGCTCATTTAATAAATCAAATTCTAAAGGCATGGAATTAAACTGGGTTGATTTTTCACCAAAATCAGATTCTCTAAATGTTGGCATATAAACTACAATTTTTTCATTTGTGGCAAACTTTTCTTTTACTAAAGAATAAATAGACTCATCAGTAAAAATTAAATCGTTTGCTGATTGTTGTTGTTTTAAAAAAACATCATTTCTGGGATAACCCGTTGCAACAAAATGTTTTGCTAAAAAGACCTTGTTAAAGCTGGTATTGCTTACATAATCTGATGTGGATATAAAATAATCATAGTTAATATCCGTTAATAGGTTCATATGCTCAAGTGGAACACCATGCCACAATTGTACCGTTTTTTGCTTCTTAGAAATTAAATTTAATAATAAGGAGTTAACCCCTTGATCAACGATAATATTTTTTGCAATACTCAAATAAAAATAAGCGATAAAATTATTTAATAAAAAAATATTAAAACCTTTATTTTTTAGTTGTTGATATTGGGATTTATTATTAGTAAGCATAACCGACTTAATTTTATGCTTCTGCGCATACAAATATAAAAACTTATTATTGCCATTAATAAAATCTCTAGAAATAAACACAAAATATTTTCTTTTTATATTTAATCGGTCGATTACTGTAGAAAAATATTTAAACAAGGATTGCTTTATAAATAAACCCGACTGTTTAAATTGTTCAATAAAAATATCAAAACTATTTAAGTAATGATAGGTATTATTAACGATATTAATTTTTATCAGCTTGGATTTGCTTACACATTTTGCATAGTCTTTATATATTGCTTTAAAGTGGTTTGGCGATAAAATAAAAATATAATCAAAATCCAGTTGCCCAAGATGCTCTATTTTATAGATGTCTTTCCCTTGCTGCACTTTATCCAGAAAACCCACAATGATTGCATCAGGGTATTGTTTACAAAATTTTTCCTTAAATGCGTCCGTAATTTTTGTATAGGGGGCAATTATAATTTTTTTATTGTTAAAATCAGGCATACAGAGTTATTTTAATTTTTTATTCGCATTTTTTTAAAACGACTGCCTATCTGGAGTTGCTTAACAAAGTTAATTTTAGTGGGAAGCTTAAAGCGTTCTAACTGTTTAAAACATTCTTTTCTTATATTCGTTTTTAAAGTTTTATCTTCAATGCCATCAATTTTAATAATATCTGCTACAACAGTTTGCCCAGTTATAGCATTTGTTTGGCCATAGGCAATACAATCATCCACACCATCGATAGTTAACAATACCGATTCAATTTCTGCTGGTAGAACTTTTTCTCCTCCAACATTAATCACTTCTTTAACACGCCCCACAATTTTAAAATACCCATCACTGTTTTGCTCAACTAAATCTCCAGTACAAAACCAGCCATCATCTGTAAAACTATCCATAGGGGCATTTAAATAACCTAAGATTTGAGTTTTACTTTTTAACCATAATTCACCATCTATGATTTTATATTGAAGGTTGGGATCATTAATTTTTATATCCAGACTGGTTGATGAACGACTACTTATTTGAGCTATTCCTGTTTCGCTGGTGCCAAAGGTTTGTAATAACTTCGCTTTAGGAAAAACAGACTTAATTTTTTTCAGCAGACTTTCCGGCATGGTTTCAGTGCCATAGGTAATCATTCGAATACTGGATAAATCGTATTTATTAACCACATCTCCCAAAAGCAATAAGTTTAAAAAAGTTGGCGATGCTGGCAGAATTTTTACTTTTTCTTGTACTATCATTTGTGCAATAGATTGTGCATCTCGATGTTGAGAAATCACTGCTTTTGCTCCCATAGACAACACATTAAATAAAGTATTTATTCCCCCTATATGATCAAATAATAAAAAAATTATAATACTGGTATTTTTATTCTTTTTATTTTGCCTGTATTTACTTCGATAGGTATCTAATAAAATAGTTAGATCATGAAGCATTGCTTTTGGTTTGCCAGTACTACCACTGCTAAATAAAATTAAACCACTATGATTTTGGGATGTTAATTTTTTATAAAGCGTATTATCCGCTAATTCATTTATATCTGTTTTATTTATTATCAATGTTGCATCTTGCAGACTTAGCACATAACAAACACCTGAAACAGACAATTTATCCTTAATTTCTTGTTCATTATTGGAAATAATAGGAACTATAATCAAATTTAGTTCAATACTTGCCAATAATAAAGCAATACTATTATGAGAAAAATCACTTAAAATTGCGACAGTAGTTATACCGGGTATATGCTTTTTTAAGATTATAGTATAGTTATTAATTTGTTCTAATAAATCCTGATAGGTATAACAGCCGCTTTGATCGGCAATTGCAATACTTTCACTGTATTGTTCAAATTGCTCTGCCAACCATAGATTCATTTCATCACTCCACCAAGATATATTATTTGCCCGGTAATAAAGTTACTTTTATCTGAGATAAAAAAATCTATCACATTTTTAATATCATCTATGGTTCCAAAACGTTTTATAGACTGCGATTCTAATAAGGCATCCAGTTTTTCTTTGGCTACCTGTTTAATTAAATCGGTTTCAACGGGTGTAGGCCCAATTGCATTTACTCTGATCCCAAATGCAGCTAATTCTTTAGCGCTAATCCGAGTAAAACTTTCAATTGCTGCTTTACTGGCGGCATAAATAGCTTCGCCTGATAAATCAAGGGGTACAGCAATAGTAGAATAATTAATTATAATGCCTTGTTTTTTTCGCATCATTTGTTTTGCTACTTCTCTGGAGAATAAAAAAGTACCAAAAAAATTAGTATCAAATACTTGTTTGGCTTTACTTAAGGTGGTTGTTAAAACATGGTTCATGGATGCCATGCCGGCATTATTTAATAAAATATCAATCGCTCCATGTTTTTTCTTAATATTTTTTACCATTTGTATTACTGCAAGTTCATCACTCACATCCAGCTGATAATGAAAATAATCCATATGCGTTATTGAAGACTCTCCACGACTACAGCCCATTACATAAAATCCTTGCTGTAAATAATAGTTTGCTAAAGCATAACCTATTCCTTTTCGGCTACCCGTTATCAATATTATTCTCTTCACAGTCTAGCCTTTTCCCTGTGTATTAAGCAGTTTATTTATATAATTTACTAAACTTTTAACTGAGCGAAAAGGAGAGGTTTTTTGGCTCATAGCGCGATCGTCCGCCAGGGTAATTGATCGGCCCAAGTCACTTTCTATTTGCTCTTCAACTTCTGTAATAAGCATTACAACACCGATGCTATCCATTACTCCATGACCACCAAATAGACGAAGATCTTCTGTTGGATTAAGTAATTCCTGTTTTTCTTCCATTTCACCAATCATTTTTACACAGTTTAGAACAATATCTTCGATTTTATTTTCCATGCTGTTTCACTCCCTGTTTATCTATCTCCAGGATAATCACTTCTCCTTTAGAATGCTGATAACTATCAATTTGTTTATAAGCAAATCGTTTATGCATAACTAAGGCTGCTTTATTAAACGCAAATACTTCACATTTTAACTGCTGAAGCTGCAATTCATTAAATGCATATTCCATTGCATATTGTTCTAAAGCAAACCATAGTTTTAATTTTTCATAATCTTTAATATCAGAAGAAAAATAAAACCCCCAAAAGGCTTCTGCTTTAGACTGGATATCATAAAAATAAACAACTCCCGCTTTTTCCCCATTTTGGCTAAAAAGTAACCATTTTTTACTGCCATCATCTTTAGTATTTTGCCACCAGTTGAGGTGTTCCTGTTTGCTTATTAAATGGTCATTAAAAAAGAATTTTCGAACCTGCACTTGATTTCGCCACTGACGAATTAATTCAAGATCTACATCTGTTAGAGGTATTAACATATTAAATAAACTATTGTTGAAGTTATTCTATTAGCGACTGATAAAAATAAATCTAAACACCCGTTTTATTAAACACCTATTTTCTTACCCTTCGTTTGAACAAGCAGGAAATCTATTGATTGCAGTTTTAGAATTCAGGGTGATAACCAGTAGCCGTCTGTAGTGGTATTTTTATTCTTCTAAGTGGATAGCCTGGTACATTAATTCAGCTCGTTTCCAATCTTCCAGGGTATCAATATCCTGCACCAGATAACGTGGCAAAATAACCGCTTTTTTCTCTTTAACACCCTGATTAAGTGATGATTCCGTCCACCAGTAAAATTGCCCTGCATCATGATAGGCTTCGTCTAGATCCTGGGAACGACTCTCCATGTATTCAGGATAAAAAGGAATAGGATGACCCGATTTATCCATTTTTTGCGCTCGTTGAATAGGAAAGGCAAACGTAGTGAGTGAATAAGTCATACCCTGCTGCATGCTTTTTAACAGCTCAAATCCTTGCTGAAGATATTTCACTTGTACAAATGGAGCTGTGGAATATATGCAACAAATATGTTCCGCTTTCTGCAAGTTATCTCTAAACCAATTGGCTGCATGGCGAACAACAGGAGTGGTTCCAGTAAAATCATCGGATAAGTTTTCTGGTCGTTTAAATGGCACACTTGCTCCATAGGATTTTGCAATGTCTGCAATCTCATCATCATCCGTAGAAACTAGAATCTCATCAAATAAGTTACTTTGTTTTGCAGCCTCAATAGAGTAGGCAATAATAGGTTTACCCATAAAGTTTTTAATGTTCTTTTTGGGGATACGTTTACTGCCACCCCGGGCAGGAATTATAGCTATATTCATTGCTTCTCTTCTTGTTCTTTGTCTTTATAGTATGCCGTTAATTCTTCACTTCTTATTTGGTAATAAATATCTTCAACAGATAAACTTAAACCAATGGATTTAAATAATATTCTATCACCCAGAAAATAATAGCTTGATTGCCAACCTTTATCCCTTTCAAAAACAACTATTTCACATTTGTCTTGTTCAATTAAAACATATTCTTTTAAAGTCGCTATATTAAAATACGAAAGTCGCTTACGCGATTTATCATATTTACTAGTAGATTGAGATAATACTTCTACAATAATTACAGCTGAATTTTGATAATAATCATCTTCATTTTCTTCACAAACTACCATCACATCGGGGTAAAAATAGCTATTTATTTCATCACTCACTTTTGCCTTCATATCTGATGAGTATGTGATGCAAGATGATTGTTTCTCTCTTAACTCATTATATAAACGATTAAATATATTGCCTGATATAATATTGTGATTTTTACTGGCTCCCGCCATAGCAAAAACTTCACCCTTTATATACTCATGTCTCACTTCACTAATTAACTCACCACTTAAATATTCTTCTTCACTAATGAGAAAATCTGTTTTTCTGGCAAAAGACATATATTGCTCCAGGTTACTGAATTTATAAAATTTCTTTAAGTGTTTTAACAATATACCTTATATCAGCTTCAGTCATATCATAAAATAAAGGTATGCTTATTGCTTCTTTATAATAACATTCACTTTGAGGAAAATCTCCGCTTTGAAAACCTAAATTTTGATAAAAAGGCTGGGTGTGTACTGGAATATAATGAATTTGTACACCAATACCTGAAGTTTGTAGATCAGCAAATATTTCTTTTTTTGATTTTCCAATTTTACCCAGATTTAAACGTAACACATATAAATGCCAGGATGAACTGCTGTCTACATGTTGATAAGGAAGTACTAAGGACAGGTTTTCTAGTTGTTGAGTATATTTTTCTGCAATTTGGCAACGTTTAGCTATAAACTGATCTAATCGATTTAATTGTGATAAACCTAATGCGGCCTGAATATCTGTCATCCGATAATTAAATCCCAGCTCAAGTTGTTGATAAAACCAACTTCCATGGGCTTCTTTAGTCATTAATTCAGGATTTTTAGTAATTCCAGCCGATCGTAATAGCTTAATTTTATCGTTTAATTTTTTATGGTTAGTCACTAGCATTCCACCTTCACCCGTGGTCATTATTTTAACTGGGTGAAAACTAAAAATACTAATGTCTGAATATTGGCAGGAACCCACTTTTTTACCTAAATACTCTGCTCCAATAGCATGCGAAGCATCTTCAATAATGGCAAAACCGTATATCTTAGAAAGTTCTTTTATTTCTTTCATTTCACAGGACTGTCCCGCAAAATGCACCGGGATAACTACCTTGGGTAAAGCACTGTTCTTTTTTGCAACAGCTAACTTTTCTTTGAGCTTTTGCACACTCAGATTATAGGTCTGAGAATTTATATCTACAAAATCAATCTGTGCTCCACAATATAAAGCACAATTGGCAGAAGCAACAAAGGTATTAGGGCATGTCCATACAATATCGCCCTTACCTACGCCAAGAGCAAGACAGGCCAGGTGTAAAGCTGCCGTTGCATTACAAACAGCCGAGGCATATTTAGCCAAACAATAGTCTGCTATTGCCTGCTCAAAAGCAGGAACAACATCTCCCTGAGTCAGAAAGTCAGATTTTAAGACTTCAACCACACGATTAATATCATCCTGGTTGATAGATTGTTTTCCATAAGGAATCATCAGTTTGTAACTTTACAACTCAGCATGGGTATTAAACTCTTTTATTTCTTCAAGAGTCAAAAAGGTATTAAATTCTGAACTATAGGCAAATCCTTCTTTAACTGGCTCTCCGTGTTCACCTAACGCATTTTTTGAAAAATCATTTTCACGATTAAAAAAGATAATAGAGGGTTTAATCACATAATGATCGCCAAATTCGTAAGTTAAGTGGGAATCATCAATGGGACACATAATCTCATGTAATTTTTCACCTGGTCTAATACCAATAATTTGAATAGGTAAATCAGACATTGCCTGAGCCAGTTCAACAATTCGAACCGAAGGAATTTTAGGTATAAAAATTTCTCCACCTAACATACGACTAAAATTATTAATTACAAATTCAACGCCTTGTTGTAAGGTAATCCAAAAACGGGTCATACGCTCGTCCGTTATTGGCAAACTTGTAGCATTTTCACTTATTAGTTTTTCAAATGCAGGAACAACCGATCCTCTTGAGCCAACCACATTGCCATATCGTACTACAGAAAATTTTGTTTTATGACCGCTGGCAATATTATTTGCCGCTACAAATAATTTATCCGATGCGAGTTTAGTAGCGCCATATAAATTAATCGGGTTAGCCGCTTTATCCGTAGAGAGCGCAATAACTTTTGCAACATTATTTGCAAGAGCAGCCTGAATTACATTTTCAGCTCCATAAATATTAGTTTTTATGCATTCTGTTGGGTTGTATTCCGCCGCAGGAACCTGTTTTAAAGCTGCAGCGTGAATTACAAAATCAACCCCACGCATGGCCTGTATTAAGCGCTCTTTATCTCTTACATCACCAATAAAATAACGCATTTGTTTGGAATTAAACTGCTGCTGCATTTCATATTGTTTTAACTCATCTCGAGAAAAAATAATAACTCGACTTGGATTATAATTTTTTAAAATAAGACGGATAAAACATTTGCCAAAGGAGCCAGTCCCTCCCGTAATCAATATGCTTTTATTGTTAAACATTTATAACTCCAGACCGATACAATATAAAATGGTGATAAACTACTCTATTATAAAACTAATATATATATAATTCTAAATTATCATAGCTATATTGTCTAATTCACTAAAAATACTATTGTTATTTATTCCAATTCAGGTAATTACATGCTTAAAAAATTAACCGATCATATTTTTTATAAACAGCAAAAATTTTATTCTTCTTTTCCATCTATCACTTCTTTGGAAAATGGAGAGTTATTGTTAGTTTTTCGCAGAGCGAGAGATGTTAGAAATTTACTTGATGAAACAAAAGCAACAGATAGTGATGAGATTAAACTATTAAAGCTACAGGTAGATCATATTGATAGCCGCTCTCAACTGGTATCTATTCA
>JASFYQ010000072.1:0-20475 GCA_045047105.1 Pseudomonadota bacterium
TCTGCTAATTTACGTCCATTGCTCACACCACTATACCAGCGTGCCATAACTACGGTAATAGCATGCATAAGTTTGGTAAATGGGAAGACAACCATCAATAGTTCTGCCGATAAAATATGTAATGCCAAAAATAAGGTATATGGCTCAATTATGTGATGAAAAGCAAGATAGCCCGTAAACAGGGGTAAAAAAGTTACCAGCCATACCAGGTAGTCTTCAAAACCACTTAAAAAACTGAGTACAGGGTGGGTTATTCTATGAATCAAAACAGCAATTAATGAAATTATTGCAACTACTGCAGCAAAATCTACTATTTGATTTGCCAGGCCAGGCCAGGCCAAACCCGTTAATGCAGTAAATAATTCAATATGTGGAATAAACAGTAAGAAACTGATAAACCATGCTATATGCCAGATATAACCCATTATTACGGTAAAAGGGGCTCTTTTTAAAATCCCTGCCTCAGGCATAGAGCGGCTAAAAATATTACGTAAGCCACCCATTTCTTGTGAGCTTCGTGCAGCAGCCAAATCTTGCTTGCGCCCAAGAATAACAATTTCTAATATGCGTATGGTTATGCCGCAGATAAAGATAAAAAGTGCAAAATCAAATGCAGGCCCTTTAACCCACATTAAAAACTCCATCGAATTATTCATGATTTTTCATCCCAGTCATCAACTGAAACGGCATCATGCTGTTTCAATATTTTTGATTTTTTTTGTTTATTGGCAATACCAGCAACCGCACCAACAGCTAAGCCAGCTGCAATAGCAACACCTGCACTGGTATGGTAATCACTAATAGGAACAGATAAGGCTTTATAAAAACCGCCAGCATCCCAGAAGTTTGGCTCAGAACAGCCTAGACAGCCATGTCCTGCTTCTACTGGCCATGAAGTTTTATCATTCCATTTAACTGTTGCACAGGCATTATGTGTAGTTGGACCTTTGCATCCCAGGCGGAATAAACACCAGCCTTGTTTAGCCCCTTCATCATCAAATGTTTCTGCAAATAGTCCTTTGTCATAAAATGTTCTACGCGAACAGCGATCATGTATAGTAGTGGCATAAAAAGTTTTGGGCCGCCCTAAATTGTCTAATTCAGGTAGTGTTCCAAAGGTTAGAAAATGGGCCATCACTCCTGTAATAACAACTGGAATAGGAGGACAACCTGAGATATTAATAATAGGTTTATCTTTAATAATTTCTGATACCGACACTGCTCCAGTGGGATTAGGATCGGCATGTGGTAAACCGCCAAAAGAAGAGCAGCTACCAACAGCAATAATTGCCGCAGCATCTTTGGCTACATTTTTTAGTACATCAAGGTTGCTTTGCCCGCCAACAGTCGAGTAACCCGGGTTGCCCAGCGGAATAGAGCCTTCAACTACCAGTAGATATTTACCTTTATTCGCATGCATGGCCTGTTCCAGGGCATTTTCTGCATCATGCCCGGCAGCAGCCATTAAGGTCTCATGATAATCCAGAGAAATATAGTCAAAAATCAAACTTTCCAGTGTTGGAGCATGAGAACGGGTCAGTGATTCAGTACAGCCAGTGCACTCCTGAAAATGTAACCAGATAACCGACGGGCGTTGAGCCTGTTCTATTGATTGTGCAACCTGAGCAGCCATACTGGGAGGTAAGGCCAGCATAGAAGTTAAAGTAGCACAGTACTTTATAAATCCACGCCGGCTTATCCCGTTAGATGCTAATATTTTTCCAAGCGAACCTTGAGTAAACATTTCACTGACCCTCTATTTATTTATAAGTCATCAATTAATTCTTGTAATTGCTCTGATAGATGAGGAAGATCTTCAATTTTAGATAATACAATCTCAGGTACCTCACAAATTTCAATAAACAAACCGTTTATTATTCCTTGTTGGTCATAATGCTTTATTAACCAAACGCCAGAAAAAAGTGTTTCATAAATTTCACTCTTACCCAGTGCAGACAATTGGATAAAAAGCTCACCCTGCCCCAATAAATCTAATAGCCTTTCTCTTTCATAAGAAGCAAGTGGCAAGTTAAGTAAATCAATAATATGCTCCTGTCCCGTTTTATGAAACTCTTCTATCGCATGCTTTATCTCAACTATCACAGAGCGAATATTAATATTTTTTATTTGCTCTGACTGAGAAGTTAACTCTACTTTTACAGTTAGAGATGCAATAGTTTCAGGTTTCATTTACTACTCCTTGCAACTCATCTGCAACTATAATGCCCCAATCAAGTAACACTTTTTCGATCTGTTTTAGGGCTTCTGGTAATGCAGCCTTAACTTCTGGAGTAAGGTTTTCACCCCAAAAAATACTTTTAGGTTGTATAGAGATCATTGCACGATGAACTGGAATAGAGTCTGTAAGACGAGTGATATCAAATAAATCACTAATTGAGACTTCATGGACACTTTTACCAGGTTTATTTAAAAAATCATCAAGATCTTTATTTAGAAATGTTTTTACCGTTCCAGGCTTGCTATGCAAATTTGCTGCATCCAGAACTATTAAATGAGAACATGATTCTATTTCACTAACCAGGCTAAAGCCTAAGGTACCTCCATCAAGAACTTTTACAGGCCATTTTGGCCTATTAGTTGATATAAAATTGAGTAGGTGGAAACCAATACCTTCATCTTGTAATAAAGAGTTTCCTATACCGAGAATCGTTATCATTATCATAACCTTAAAGCTTAAATATATTCATAGACTACTCTGATATTAGAGCCATAACAAGCCCATATTCTTACTATTTTAGGATATATTAACATTATAAGATATCCATTAATTTCACCTTTATATAGAACTTTACACCCTAAAAAAAACTATAATATTGGAGACTATAAATGAATATTTTTAATCGCTATTTAGAGTAAAAAAGGAGTTTTTATGTGCCTTGGCATTCCAATGAAAATTATTGCCATTGATCAATTTATGGCTCATTGTGAGGCCAAAGGTATTAAACGTGAAGTAAGCTTATTTATGCTACAACACAATCTCCCTACTATTGGAGATTATGTTGTAATACATCTTAGTAATGCCATTGAAATAATCTCTGAAGAAGATGCATTAGCCGCATGGGAAATATACGATGAGATGCTATTTTTAGAAAAAAAAGAGTTAGAAAAAAAGGAACTGCAAAATTAAATAACTCTATTTTTTAATTAAAGCTATAGTAAGTAGCGGAAAATACTTATGGAAAAATTTTATTTTTTTGTTTTTGCTTGTTCAATCCATATTATTGGAGTAGTGCTCTGGATAGTTGGAATAGCATTTGTAAGCACAGTTCTAATCCCTGCTCTTAAAAAATATCCGACAGCCAATATAGACTGGAGCTATTTGAACAACTGGAGTGACGTTGTGCATTTCAAGCAAAAATAGTCAGCAGGCTTTTATTTGGTTACATAGAATGCACAAAATATTACTGACTCTTAGCCTGGTTGCAGTATTTACAGCAGTCACAGGATCTCATGGTTTTAGTTTTTAAAGAACCTATGCTGTTATAATTTTTCAGGTATCATTACAATCTGGTGAAAATCGTATAGTAATAATACGTAAAACAACTAATACAGAAATAACAAAAGTACTCATAAAAACTTCACTTATTGTGTACTGGCTATACCACAGGCTGATTAACTCACCGATCAAAACCACCAGTGCTACATCTAAAATAAAGGTCAGTTTTACTCTTCCCATTAATAAATATGCCTGAAAAACTCGAATTAACTCTAATGTTGCAAGAATAATGACAATATCCTTTATCATTACTTCTGCGCCATGTGACCAATTGTCTGGATATGAATGGTACAGGTTTACCAATAAATTGATAAAACCGGATGCCATCCAAAAATAAATGGCAAGCATTAAAATTCCAATAAAAAAGCCAATTATACGAGTGTGCAATTTATGGCTTATTAAAAATGTTTTATACACTGGGGGATTGTTTGTTATCGTTTCACTCATGATCATTATTAAATATTAAAAAACCATATCGTATAATACGATTGTTACAATAAGATGATCATGAGCTAATATTTAGCTACAAAAATAAAAAATATTATGCATTAAACAAGTGCCAGTTTAACTTCATTTTTAAGCAGGATAGGTATTCTGGTTTGTAAGAATTGAACAAAAGCAGCGAGATCTTCTTTTTCAAGAATATCAGGGTTCCAGATCCATTTATAAGAGTATTTAGCTGCCTGTCCATTGTTTAAAATCAGTGGGCAGGCGACTTTATTCGTTGGAGAAAGTTTAGCCTTAGGTAAAATACCTGCTCCAATACCATGAGCAGCCCATTCTTCTATCACATTATAACTGAGTACCTGACCTGGATAACGGGTTAATCGCGTGTTTTCAGATTGAAATAATTCTTCTAATGAACCATTAAGTCCACACCCACCACCCGTAAGAATAATGGGGCTCTCTTTCAATTCATTAACTTTATAATGCTTTATTTTATGCTCTGGCAGCCCTGTTTCTTGAGGAAAAAATACAGTGCTTCATTATAAAAAAATTGATTTTGTACATTTTTTAATCCAATATTTTCGGGTAAAACAGCAAAATCAATTTGTTGATTATTGATACGTTTCTCAAGATCATCTAATAAACACTCTTTAAAAAATAATATTTATGATACCGCCTATATATGGGAAACATTACCTTTAATAGCACCATCACCATGAGATAATCCAACCACTCCTGAAAAAGTAGCCCTGGGTAAAAAATTATTTTTTGATAAACGACTATCCCTTGATAATTCTATCTCTTGTGCTTCATGTCATCAGTTAGCGAAACTAAAAGGCGGAGTGGATGGACTACCATTATCCATTGGGAATCAGTGGGTTGTATACATTGCCATTCAGGCCCAAATTTTAGTGGTGCAGATCTTTATAAAGGAAATATAGCCATGCGAATTTTCCCTGTAATTTCTGGCAGCAACTATGAATACAAATACCAACTCAGTGATGATTTAGGTTTTGCTAATAATATTGCAGGTGCAAAAAGAGGTATATGGCGTATCCCTCCATTACGAAATATTAGCCCTACTGCTCCCTACTTTCACAATGGTTCTGTTGATAATCTAGAAGAAGTCGTAAGGATCATGGCCAACCTTCAGCTGAATACTAAATTAAGCAATAGTAGCAAGGATGACAGCATGATATTTTGGTCTAAGCATTCCAGGCAGTTTATAATATCTAATAATCATGCCTTAAATGACGATGCTATACGGGATATTGTTGCTTTTTTAGAATCTCTAAATGGTGAGATTTTAAAGTAAATCTTAAAATAAATATTAATTGGTTATCATTATTACTTATACTAACAAATACGCCCTTTTATTTATAAATAAAATACTGATTTATGCTTTATAACTTGATAAATAGCATTTAATTCCCTATCCTTAAAGTTATGGTATTAACCTAGTGAATCACTGGTTTCCCTAAAAATCAGTAGGAAATAATAAAGTTTTGAAAACATTAGCAACTGAGATTGATGATACTCATCTATTTGCGATTAAATTGATGAAAAATTTAATTGTTCCAACCTTTGTCCTAGATGCAGAAGGACAAGTTATTATTTGGAATATAGCCTGTGAACGCCTCACTGGAATAAAAGCAGGAGAACTAATAGGAACCAGAGATCATTGGCGAGCATTTTATGAAGAACCCAGGCACTGCCTTGCCGACCTTTTAGTTTTTGGAAATTTAGAGCAACTTGATTCCCTTTATGCTACTTATTCCGAATTAGGAGAAGCCCATGAAGGATTACGTGCTGAAAATTGGTGCGTTATGCCCCTGGCTGAAACCCAATTATACCTGGCCATAGATGCGGGGCCTATTTATAATGAAGATGGAAAGCTCATAGCTGTAGTTGAAACGCTACGTGACATGACCGCACAAATTCAGGCAGTAGATGCTCTAACCAGTCTGGCTAATCAAGATGGCCTAACAGGTATTGGCAATCGCCGAGCTTTTGATCTGGCCTTAAATAAACACTTCCAGTTGGCTCAACAAGGGAAAACACCTATCGCTCTAATTTTGGGTGATATTGATCATTTCAAAGCCTATAATGATCTCTATGGACATCAAAAAGGTGATGAGTGTTTAACAACTATTGCAAAAACAATGGACAACAATGCTGGTCGTTGTGCTGATATTACCGCTCGATATGGAGGAGAAGAATTTGCAATAATCCTTCCTGGGGTAGGTTTAGATAGAGCTATAGAGGTAGCTGAAAGTATCAGAAAATCTATTTTTGATCTCAATATTTCCCATCTGGGTAGCAAAACATGTAATCGAATAACTATGAGTTTAGGTATTGTAAGTATCATTCCTGATGTTATGATGGAAATGAAACACCTGATACATATGGCAGATCTGGCACTCTATCAGGGTAAAGATGCGGGGCGAAACCAAGTTGCCGTGGCAAATTTAAAGGAATAGCCATTAAATTAATACAGGTTAAAGTAGACTATTTATTCCATTATTTCTGAGCCAGTATTCAGAAGCTCTTTAAATTGGTTAATTTCCTCTTTGCTTGTTAGTACAAATTTTTCAATATTTACTCTATTAAGAATATTTTTTCCATTTTCATTTAGGTGTGTATCTAGCAGAAGCTGCGTTATTTCTTTTATTTTATTCTGGTGTTTTTTATGAATTAAAATAGAATGAAAAATACTTTTGCCCCCTGTTTCTCCGAGTTTAACTACTAAACTTTTACTCAATTTATTTAACCCATCATAAAAATCCTTATACACAAAACCATAAGGGCTCTCTCCCTTATAAACCGAAGTGACTACAGGTAACCAACCATTTTTACTAATAATTTTTGATGGCTGTATCTGCTTTTCTTCCAGACATTTAACTCCTACGCGGGTAACCATCATGCTATTGCAACTTACACATTGGTGAGAATGAATATCTTCTAAAGAGCTGTTTTGCACTTCATTATTTGCAATATACACTATTTCATCATATAAATTGCTGGAATGAACTAAAGGAATATAGTTAAATTTCTCTACTAATGCCAGAGAATCCTGAGGGTTTGCATATATAATATCAGCGTCCATCATTTTGTCATGGAACTCTATAAAATCTAAACAGGGGCAATATTTTATACTGATATGAAAATTTTGTGATAGATAGGAAGCAAAATGAAACCACTTATCAGGATCTTTAGCTGTATCATGTGGGCAAACCATAAATATCATATGTTCCATAGACTTTTCCCTTGTAAATAACAGTTATTGAAGATCCAGATCAAAACCACAGGTTTCATCACCTAAGCCACCGATGCATGTAACTTCTTTGGCCTGTACTTTTTTACCTGTAATCGTCTCCAGTGCCCCAGCAATTAACCCACCTTCAAATTGGCAGAGAGGACGACCTACAGGTTCCATACCAGCACAGGTTACACATTCGTAGATATCAACATGGATATGAGTCTCTGTTTTTTCAGGTATTTTTATAATCCCAATTTTTAATTGCTCACATAAGCCTAAAAATTCTTCTAGGCTTTTAAGCCCCAGCTCATTGCCCATTTTTTTCCCGGCATAATAGCTGATTGCTGCAGCACCTTTTCCCAATATATCTTCCAGCGCAACCAGTCGCAACAGTCTATATAATCCAACACCACTGAGATCGCCCAATTCTGGGCGATTAACCTTCAGAGCATTACTTAATTCAATTGGTTTTATTGCATGTGTTGTTTTCATTATTTTTATTACCCCAAAATTTAACTTTTAAATAGCTACTAAGCCTTAAATATATAGATATTTACTAAAAACTAAATCAGATAAGCCGTTATGACTAATGGCTTAAAAAAGTTGTACTATAAAATTTCAGCAATATTTGCAGCAGCCCGTTTTGAGTCTAAAAATATTAATCCCAGTTTTGCAGAAGAGTTGGTAATAATAAGTAAAACCGCATCCTCCCCTGCACTCACCATAAGAATATAACCATTTTTACCCTTGATCATCACCTGATCCAGTTCATCACGACCTAATTCTTCCGATGTTTTTTCGCCCAGGGATAACATTGCGGCACTCATAGCCCCAACACGATTTTCATCAATAGAATCCATTAATGAAGCAGCGATTGGTAAACCATCGAGTGAAATAACCGCACATCCTTCAATATCTCCCGAAGAGGATCGAAGCTCATTTAGTATGTTTTGCAACATTTCTGTACGCATAATAATTCTCCTTTTATAAAATGGTATAAATACTTATTCATGATTTAAAAAATAATTAACAGTTTTTATAATTATTTCATCATAGTAGTTAAGCGTTTAAAAATTTGTGCCAAAACACCACGTTTTGAGGATTTTGGCATAAGCACAGCTGGTGAAGTCAGTGGTTTTGTTGATTCTGAAATGGTTAAAATACCTAATGCATGACAAGCACTTACAAATTGAAATAATTGTACCGATTTGGGCTTTAACAGTTTGTCTGCCAGATTTAAATTTGTAGGTGTTTGAGAAAAAAAAGCTGCAAATCGCAAAAAGTCGGTATTGGATTTATAACGTGTTAAATTAGGCCAAAACTTTAAACCCAGCTTACTTTTTTGTAGATTAATGACTTTGGGTACACATCCTTTAGAAGTAGATATTGCGACTTGCCAGACAAATCTATCCAAGTGAGCCTTGCTAATGGGCTTAGCAAGACTGCCTGGATGAAAAGTTTCTAATTCTATTGTAGAAAAACTGACAGAAAGTTGTTGCTTACAAATAAGCTGTACCTCAGTTAAGGGAATACAGATATAGATGCTATTGGTTTGAGGTATCACATATAAAATTTTCTGTTGTTGATTATTCAAACTAATTACCGCAGCTTGTTTCTCCTTATATAAATGAGCTAACAAACCTAATAATCCTTCATTACTATTAAAAAATTCTACTTTAGCTTTAACTCTTGGAACAGAATTCATATCTACCTGAGAAGCAGATCCTAGTTCGTAAGCAGATTTTTCCGGTGTTGAGCTTACTAACGGCTGTTGCTCTTTTTCTTTTAAATCTGATTTAGACAGGGAGTTATTAGCAATTGTTTTTGGATAAGGAAGTTGTCCAGCAATAATTTTTAAACCCTGTTCAACAGCACTAAAAAGCTTATCTGAGCTGATAGGCTTAAGTATAGAAATAGTATTATTAAGCTCAACTGGTTTATGTGAAACTATAATAATGGGTTTTATACTTACATTAGAATGAATAGTATCCAATTGCTTTCGAGCATTTTCAGAATCAATATCAAACAATAAAATATCTGCATCGGCAACACCTTCAGCAGATAAAGCATTAATTTCTGCATGCTCAAACTTCTTCAATGCATAATTAAGAGCAGCTATCTTTTTATTATCATAACCAAAAATAGAAATGTAAATATTTTTATGTAAATTCTGCTTTAACATAGTGTGTGTTTATAAAATTTAATAATTAAAGTTTATATTTAGTGGCTAATAATTTAACCAACTCAGAAAAATTTTTATGCTGTAAGCGAGGCATACCACCCAAAATTAAAAAAAATACACTTTCACCCAGATGCAGAGGCCAGAATCCCAATTGCGAATATCCATCAGGGGCAACCATAGCAATTGCCTGAGTAGCAATATTTAGATTATTAACCAATAATTTTTGATGCCGATTATAAAGCCCATATAAGTCCACTGACATCGCAGCTAATTCTTCTGCAACTTCATGTGGATAAGATGAACTGGCAATATATAAGCCGTTGCTGTCTGAAAGTACCGCCTTATTATTATTGGATAAGGCAGCAATTAAGTGGCTAACAATATTATCCAACGGACCAGTTGAGATTGCTTCAGGCTGCTCAGTAGTACCAGTAATATAATCAAGTTGTTGTAATCTATAAAAAATTTTTACAGCTGCTTGTATACTCTGTTCACTCGCCCATTTTTTTAGTAGTGAAGCGGTAATTTTTTGCTCATGACTATGAATAATTAATTGGTATAAAAAATCCCGTTGTTTTGAACTACTGGCACTTGCTGTTGCGTAAGCCACGCCTGCTGAGGTGGGAGCGGCATACAGTTGAGTATTTAATTGTACCGAGACTTTGGTTTTATTGGTTATTGTGGCGTCCATTTATTCCTCCAAACCAGGATAAAGGAAAAATAACAATGACATTAAAAGTACTTTAATATCCTCTGAATTTCTTGCATCTACTTCCATTATTGGTGCATTAGAAAAGGGAGTATTTTTAAGATAATCCGTATAGTGGTCTAAGCTACGATGATTAGAAAGATCCATTTTGGTTATACCAATAACAACAGGGGAATCTTCTAGAAAAGGCTTAAACGATTTAAGGAAAAACTCTAAATCTTTTAATGAATTAGGACGGCTATCATCAATGAGTAAAATTAAACCTAAACCACCAATGGTTAGAATATCCCACATAAAATCAAAACGCTCCTGACCTGGAGTACCAAATAAATCCACTCGATAACCATTATCCAAATACATAAGCCCATAATCCATTGCAATAGTTGTATGTCCATGAGATTTTGATTTAATAGCAATATCGGATGCTTTTACATCTGTTTTAAGAATTTCTATATCACTGATTGCGGCTATTGCAGTTGTTTTACCTACCCCTACAGGCCCAGTAAAAATAATTTTCTGATGTTGTTGATTTTTATTTGTTTTATATATCATCTTAATAACCTATTAAATACTCAAAATTTAAACTGGATTTATGCTGCCTGCTGAGGTTTAAGTGTTATTGCCTTAATTCTATTTTCGGTATCATTAATAAGTAAGATAATATCAATAGATGGCTGAATATCATGTGAAAAAATAATTTGTCGAAAACTATAATATTCTTCTAACATTTTAAACTGAATATAGGTCTGTAATAACATGGGATAAAGCATATCCAATAATGGATTATGTTTTAAATACGATTCCAGTAATTGAGCAGCCTGATGATATTTCTGGCTGGCAACAAATTCATTAAATTGATTAATAATGCTTTGTTCTGGCTTGTTTTCTATTTCATCACCGCTGGTATTTGAGTGCTTCTGGATATTCTTAACTTTAATCAGCAGGTTTTTATTTTTAATAATTTTTTTAGCACTTAAATATTTATTATTTTTATATACGCGTTTTTGTTTTTGCAAATTCATTGCTACCTGTGCATTATTGTCAAAGGCTAAAAAAATGCTCTGCTCTAAAGGGCTTAATTTTTGTAATGAAATTTTTCTATTGGTTACAACTAATAACTTTCCTGAGGGATTATTAGTTGTGGCTGTCGTTAGTTTACGACCAGCTTTATTATTTAGTTCAGATGGTTTTTTTGAGTTTTTGTTTTTTATCTCAGGCTGCTCAGCTTTATAAGCTGGCTGCTGTGATATGTGTTCTTCTTTTACCTCTTTTTGCTCTCTATTTTGCTTTGAACATTTAAGTAATACCTCATTATCTGGGAAACTTAACAAACCATTTGCAAATGCACCCTGATATTCTTGTGAATCCTTAGCAAAAGGTAATAATTTTAATAGTTTAATATATGCACTTTCATCTTCTAAGTGAATATAAATAATAAATAATTCAGAATAGGGTATTATTTCATTTGGAAAAGCTCTGATTTGCCATTGTAAAATGGTAATAGCCTGTTCAAATTTTCCGTAACTGGAAAAAATTTTAGCTTCTTCAATGGGGTCAGTTTCTTCAAGAGCTTCACTTTCTGGGCGAGTTTTATCACTTTGACTGATAATGCCTTTATTCTCTTCGGCCAAGTGCTTATCTAATAAACTAAGGCGTTGGTAACTAATAATTTGTTTATTAATTATTTTCCATAAATAATATAGGAGAATGATGATTGCAACTGCACTTAGCAGCCAAATTTCTAATTCATATATAGCAATTAAATTATTATTTATCATATTATTTTTAAAGATAAAGTAAGCCGGATATACAAAATATACCATATTAAATTACTATAAAAATGTGAGCTGGTTGTCATATTAATAGAACAAAACCATATAAATACTATTGATAATAATAAATTATCTTTGCTGCTAACTCAAACTAAAAAATAACATCTATGTAAGCAAATATTGAATAAATAGTATTCTCATCTAAAATTAAGCTATGCCTTTAATTAATTAATTAAAAATTTAATATATTTGTTATAAATAGTTTAGATATATTTAATATCAGCTATGGGAAAACATCATGAAATCCTCTTTAATTAGAAATACGTAAATTAGCAGGGCGAACCCAGTTGGCAGTAAAAGAATTAGATAATGTAATTCAACAAAACGCAGGAACAGATGGCAGCCACTGCAGAACAATTATCTGCACAAGCCACTTCATAGCAAGATGCTATTTCATGGTTTCAAATGAGCTCTGATAAGCACTCTTAGATGATTTAAGTTTGGCTTTAAATAAACTTTAAAGCCAAACAAATTTATTGGCAAAAAGGAATAAACACTACTTTAGATGAAAGCGTTGGCTATTTTCAAAACGCTGCTGCTGATTAGCGGCTAATGCTGCATCGGTAATTTCTAAATAACTTTCTGTTGCCCATAGAGTATCTTTAAAAAGCTCAACTATACCTTCTACCCATCCAATTTGATCTTCCACCCCGGTAAATTGAACTTTAGCCTGTTTATAAACTTGCTTACGCGTTTCAAGATCAACACTTTGCATAGCCAGATAATTGATAAATTTTACCAGCCCATGGGGTGACTGGATTTGCTTCAATGCTTGTTCAAACAGAGGATTACTGTCATCACTGGTTGTTAATTTACTTCTAACTATACTAATTGCTGCATATTCGTATGTATTTTCTGCTATATCTGTAGCTATTGTAAGTAATTCTTCAGCCCATTGCTTATCATCCAAATGTAGAATTACCGCGTTGGCTAATTTGCTATAGTCATAAACACTGCGGTTTTCACTTGCTTCACACTTTTTCTGCCATTGCTGATAAAAGTCTTTGCACAAAGCAGTTCCTGCCGTTTTATCTGTCATTTGCGTATTCACCCATTGGCAAATTTGCTCTACATTACTAAAGTATCTACAATCGGCTATAGTTGTTTCTAAAACTTGTTTAATCCAGCTTGCATCATCAAGATAACTATCAATAGCGCTACATAAAGCTAAAACATCAGAATAGTTTTTGGGACCATGGTGTAACATTTCCTGAATATTATTGAGAATTTTTTTAGCATAAAAGCGATCTTCTAGCTCAGTCATAATATCTTTGACCAGGTTCAAATTCATAGAAAAGGTTTTAGCAACACTTTCTCTTTGCTGGAACTCACTATATTTAGACTGATTTGCTTCTCTGCGTTCTAATTTATTTTTAAGCTCTTCATTCCATTCTGCTTGATCAGCAAAATTGTTTGCAACACAGGCTACCACCTGCTTCATTTCACCCAGACTGGTAACACAATCCTCAGCCATTTTAATAAGCTGAGTGGCTAATTCATTATCCTTAAGTCCATTTATAGATTTTTCTGCCAATTCAATCAACTGGCTAGTTTCTGTAGCATTATCTTTGGCTTTAAGTAGAACATCTTTAGATAATACCGGATCAGGCAAAGAAGTTTGTAAACTATCAAATAATTTAACAAAGTCACCATAGTTACTCATTTTATCCAAAGCACGATTATATAAAGTAATCGCTTGCTCCTTATCATCAAGGTTATTAATTAATTCCGAAGCAAAGGTAACCAGTTCTGCAGGAGCAGTAAATTTTTCACTGGCTTTGGCATAAATTTTGGCGGCGTATTCTTTATCACCCAGATCATTGATTACTGCCAGAGCAAAATTTTTAACTTCCAAAGCCATATTAAGCTTGGTTTCTGCTTTTTGATATAGTTTTATAGCTAAATCACTGGCTTCTAATTGCTGGGCAATCATTTTACCCAAGTCCATTAGCTCTTCTTTAGCATTTAAGTCAGGCAAAGCATTTTCATATGCAGCTATTGCGCCGTCTTTGTCACCAAGAAGCTGCCATAATCCTTGTGCTAAATCCAGGTTTTCTTCACCAGTCATAGCGTAATCACTGGCTTGTTCCATTAATTCAGTCACTTTATCCTGATCATCAAACAACTCTTTGTAACCTTCAGCCAGGCTAACAAAGTCTTTGGGAAACTGACAATTAACTTCTTCGCCATCCAGTGTCTTTTTAGCCCATTGCTGATCATCAAATAGTTCGATAATACCTTTTGCATAAGCAATACTGGCAGGAATATCAGCACAGAATCGAGCTGCTTTTTGGTAATATTCTTTAGCAGTGCGGGTATCATTTTGCTCTGTTACCAGACTTTTAGCCAGTTTATAAAAATCTTCAAAGGTAGTACATTTCTCTTCCACTTTGGCGAGAAATTGCTTGGCAAGCTCCTCTTCCTGTAAATCGTCCTGAGCATATTTTGCGATGATTAAAAATTCACTGACCTGGCTTGACTCATCGGCTGCTTGCTCTAATAAAGTTTTACTTTTAGCTGAATCCTTTGAAATACTAAAAATAGCATGTGCCAGTTCAGCAAATTCGGTAGCTTCAAAACAACTATCTTCTGCCTGTTGCAGAAGATCTTCAGCATATTCTAAATCATTAGCTAACTCGGCAAACCCTTTTGCTGTTACAATATAATCCAGAGGCATCTGGCATTGTAATTCAGCCTTATTTAATAGGCTCTTTATGTACTCAGGATCATCTTTTACCTGCGTAGCAAGTTCATAAAAATCAACAGCAGTACTACAATTTTGCTCTTGCACTTCAAGTTCAGTTTGTTCAGTCATTATAGCTCCAGGGTCATTCAATTATAAACTAATCTAAATGATATACATTTCTATTGCAAGTAGTTTAAAGCTTCTATCTCATACTAAAAGGAGATATTGAATTCAATTTTTAAATATTTGATTGCCTTATAGTACTTTGTATATTTTTGATTAATGCATTCACATAGACTTATCATTTGATTTACCATAACATTAATGATAGATTAAATAATTAGTAAATAAAGCAACTTTAAAATATGGGATATATCAGCCACTTTATAAATTAATTAACAGGATATAAAAATGATATTTAAACTCTTTATTTTATGCTTTTTAGTATAATATAAGAATGATGAAAGCGATTATCCTACCTCCTTTATTTATTCTCTATTGTCTAATCTGTTGGTTAATCTATTCTGATCAACAAGAAATTCAGGCTTTCTTAAAAAATACCAGCCAATTAATTGAGCAACAATCAATAAAAGCCTCATTATTGGATAGAATGATTTCCGCTACTCGTGGGCGAGCCTTACTTATATTGCAAATGTATAATGAAGATGATCTATTTGAGTTAGATGCTATCAATCAAGAGTTTAGTAACCAGGCACTAAATTTTTTAGCCGCCAGAAAAATACTCATGCAAATGCCACATTCAGAAGACGAATTAAAAATTTTAAAAAATCAACAACTTATCTCCATGCAAGTTTATAAACAACAGGCTGAAATTATTGAGTTATTAATTGAAGAGCGCAAGGAAGAGACTAATGTTTTACTTTTTAAAGAGGCTATTCTAGGCCAAAATACAATAGTAAATATGCTGAATGAACTTTCAAAGTTATATACTGATGTATCTTATCAACAATTAAATGCGTTACAAAAGGAGCAAAATCACAAATCCAAACAAACATTGTTATTATTATTTTTCCTGATGGGCTTTAGCCTGGTGATGCTAGTAAGTTTTATTATAAAAATTAATCGCGATCATAAAAAATTAATTACTCAATCAGATAACTTAAAAATTGCTAACCAAATTGCTGTTAAGGCAAATTTAGCAAAATCAAATTTTTTAGCTAATATGTCTCATGAATTAAGAACTCCAATGCATGGCATTTTAAGCTATGCCAATCTGGGAATTAATAAATTAGAAAAATTAACCCCGGAGAAAAATTTAAGATACTATAATAATATTAGAAAAAGTGGCGATCGTTTAATGCTTTTATTAAATGATTTGCTTGATCTGGCTAAACTTGAAGCTGGCAAAATGGACTTGCATTTTGAACAAGCCTCGCTTAAAGATATTGTGCAAAATTGTCTGTTAGAGCAACATGCACGAGCAAAAGAACTAAACTTAACTATTCCCTGTCTGAATAATTGCTCCTGTATTGCTGATACAGCACAATTAGATAAACTACGCATAACTCAGGTTATTACTAATTTATTATCTAATGCAATAAAATTCTCTCCTCCAAATGATTGTATTGATCTAATTATTGAGCCTGCATTCATTGACAAAGCTAATGGCGATAAAGTAGCTGCATTGTTATTTACAATTAGAGATTATGGAAGTGGTATTATAGAAGGAGAGCAAAAACTGGTTTTTGACAAATTTGTACAAAGTTCTAATTCTAAAGCGGGCACGACTAAAGGTACAGGGCTTGGTTTACCTATCTGTAAGGAAATTATCTATCTACATCATGGTAGTATTTGGGCAGAAAATCACCCTGAGGGAGGAGCAATCTTTAGTTTTTTAATACCAACTGAACAAAATATTTAGCCAATCTAGCCTCATTTAAGAGGTATAACTATATGATGTAATAGTTTTTTTAACCAGTACTACATCAAGTAAAAAATATACTGAACTTATAACAGCCTTTTTATCCTTCGGATCTATTGAGTATAACCATACTCATTCAAACATAGTTGCATAAGCTCAGTATGATACTTGTATTTTACTACTCTGATAAACGCAGGATCTACTTTTCCTCGACCAGATCGTCTGCTACAACCTCTTCTGTATCCTGCTTAGCATAAGATTTTACTTTATCAGAAATATTTTTCACTGCACTTTTAACTTTTTCCTGACTAGATCTATCTTTATAAAGATAGGTAAGCAAAGAACCAGCAGCTGCACCAACAAGAATAGGAACTAAATGTAAAGCCATGGTAATTACCTCTGAAATTTTTTGTAATTTAATTTATTAAAAACCTACTATAAGAATATGGACTAAAATTACTAATTCAAGTGAGGATCTTTATTTACTTCAATATAATCAATGAATTATTATTCAATATTTATATATTGCTGATATTTTAAAATGAGCAAAGCATTTCTATTTTGAGAATATCAAAGACATAATCACCCATTTAATGTATACCCTGACTTGGGTATGGAACAAAGTGTTTAATAAAGGTCTAATACTTCATATGCTTTTTTTACAGTTACAGGTTATTTTTATGGATTTATCACTAACTGAACAGGTTTTTATTAGCGGCGGGATAGTTGCTATACTATTAGGTATTATTGTCAGTAAAACAAATTTTTGTACTATGGGTGCGGTTTCTGACTGGGTTAATATGGGCAGCATGAACCGCATGCGTGCCTGGGCTTTAGCTATGGTTACAGCTATTCTGGCTGTAAGTATTATTGAAAACTTACAAATTCTTTCACTTGAATCCACCATGCCAGGTTATCGCACTGAAAACTTTGCCTGGTTACGTAATATTGTAGGCGGTTTAATTTTTGGTATAGGTATGACTTTTGCCAGTGGCTGTGGTAATAAAGCCCTTATTCGTCTTGGCGCAGGCAATTTAAAATCAATATTTGTTATTTTCACCGCTGGTTTTTTTGCCTATTTAATGAGCAAAACCTCTTTTTATGAAATAATTTTTCACCCCTGGGTTTCAGCAACTACTATTAGTTTAAGCAGTTACTCCATTGCTAGTCAGGACTTGGGTGGTTTTATTGGTTCTCTTGCAGGATTAGAAGATTTAACAAATATCCGTTTATTTGCTGCTTTAGTTGTAAGCGCGGGACTCTTGTTTTTAATTTTTAAATCTTCCCCTTTTAGAAAGGACCGGGAAAATATTATTGCCGGTATTGGTGTTGGTGCAGCAGTTACTACCGCCTGGTATATTACTGGTGGGCCAATGGGTCAGGAATGGATTGAGGCAATGGAATGGGAAGAAAACAAACCCATTGGTGTTGCAGTGCAAGCTTATACTTTTATTAATCCCATGGGTGAAAGCATTGCTTTTTTAATCAATCCCAGTGATTTTTTATTAATTAGTTTTGGCATGGTTTCCTTATTTGGAGTGATTCTGGGTTCTTTCTTATATGCTATTTTTACTAAAACCTTCCGCGTTGAATGGTTCTCCTCATGGCAAGATTTTTATATGCATATTATTGGTGCAACGTTAATGGGTATAGGTGGTGTATTAGCAATGGGCTGTACTATTGGGCAAGGTGTAACAGGTGTTTCTACTTTATCCATAGGCTCTTTTTTAGCCGTGGGCTCAATCATTATGGGAAGTGCAATTACAATGAAAACACAATACTATAAAATGGTTTATGAAGACCAGCCCTTTATAGCAGCCTTTCAAACTGCATTAGTAGATTTAGGTTTATTGCCCAAATCTATGAGAAAATTAGAAGATTTTTAGTTTTTTATTTCAAATATGGGTATATGCACATACACGTACTGTTTTAGCACCCATAGTGAATTCTCCTTAATATCAAGGAGAGCGGGATAGACAAACCTGTATTATTAATCCAAACTAATAGATGTTTATTCGTTTAAACACAGGAGAAAAAGCACCGCTCAGGTTTGCCTTTTCTTTTACTTTACTGTGCAGAGTGTATCCAGCACTCTGCACAGTATATCTTTTGACCTAAGCAATAAAAAAATGCCTTACTTTAGGTATTTTTAATGTCTTAGCATATAAAGAATAATCTCCCATTTCTCTTCTTAGCCTGCCAATTACAATACTGGGGTGTATTTTTATTTTTTTTGCAAAATTAATAATATCACTCACACTATTTAACATTTTTGACTGCCATAACTCTATCTGAATTAATGAATTTCTAGCACAGCTATCAGCTTCAATTTCTTTTGGATCCTGATCTTGTACATCCAGGTCATCTAAAAACCACTGAATATTCCCATCAAAATGTAAAGCAATATGCGCTAATTCATGCATTAAAGTAAACCAAAAATTATCTAATCTATCATGTCGTAATGTAAGTGCAATAATTGGGCTTCCATTGGCTCCAATACATACCGCTCCATCTAAGTAGGTTTGTTTAAAGTGAGGCTCAATAATGAGATGGACTCCATGTTTATTTAAAAATTCCTTCGCAATTATTGGGCCATTGTCAGACCATGAAAGCTGACTTAGATCTTTCATAAATTCCTGGCTAATTGTTCCTTTTTGATAAGAGACTTTTAAAGGTTCCTGTTCAGCCAACTGTAAAACACGTGCTTGCCAGACCCATACAGCAAAGCGATCAATTTCTTTATTATTATAACGATAATGTACCGTTGTTTTTAACATCATTTGGCTTAAATTCATACCCACCGGAATTTCACCTAAAAATGTTTTTATTCTCTCTTCTGCATATATCTTTATCTCGGAGAGTGATTCATTGGTTTTAAAAAAAGCTCTTTTTCTCATTTCTGCAAGAGGAAATTTTAACCAATCTATATTTTTTTCCTGAAGATCATCCATAGGAGTTGCAATTAAAACATCGGCAGAAATGCCCAATCTGCTACTGAGTTTTTTTATCATATTTAAACTCAGTTTTCTTTTTCCACTTAATACCTCGGATACTTTTGGTAAAGATCCAATATAAGGAATCAAATCTCTTTGAGTTAAACCTTCTTGTTCCATTCTAAATTTAATTGCTTCAATAGGACTAGGATCTTCGATAGGAAAAGCATTAGCTTCATATTTTTCAATAACTAGTGCTAAAAGCTCTAATTCATCTGCTTCTTTGCTTCCTGATTCAGGATCTAAATCCATTAAATCGAGTAACTGCTGCACTGCCTGTGCATGTTCACTATCTGTTTTAAGAACTTTTATCATATTCATTTTTTACTCCTAAAATCCTTTTTGTCATATTCAGCATGTGTTCCAATCCATAAAACAACAAGAATTCCATTTTGGCAACGTACTTTTATTACCAGTCTATAATTATTACCTTTTATATTAAAAATAACTCGATTATTTGATATAAAATCAGTACTCCGGTATCGATTTTTGATATCTTGCGGGCAGCTCCAACTGGAGTCACAAGCATCTCGGTGCCATGCAATTAATGCGCTTTTACTATCTGAATGCTTTTTATAAAATTGTTCGAGTATATCTTTTCCTAAAACCTTCATAAGCTTCATGATTCTCTTTTTAATGAGTGTATCATGATTACCAAAAAAGGGATGCATAGATTTAATATTAAATGGGAATGCTTAAAAAACATCCAATATATGCGAGACTAATAAAATATATAAGAGGTAAGGGTGTTGATAATTTTTGGGGATTAAATATTAAGATGAGAGGTATTACTGTCTCTTATCTTAGTAGTAGATTTAAGGATCTGTTACTAGATTGGATTGAACTAATTATATTTTATAATTTAATTAGTAACTACTCAGCGTATTCATCTTTTACCACAGAACTGCGTTATTTTTGCCCTCAAAATGGTCACATATTCGTATATGCTCACATTTTTCGGTCAAAAA
>JASFYQ010000073.1:0-11199 GCA_045047105.1 Pseudomonadota bacterium
TATTAACCATACATCTGAATATATACTTCTCTACTTTTTAACGGCTTGTCCCCTAAATGAGATTGCAATATTTGCCGTAATAAGTATTTAGAATCCGATTGTAGTTGTGGCGTATCAAAAATAAGCGATTGAATAGCGAGTAAATTTTTACCGCTAAAATATCTGCCTTGTAAGGAGTTTTCATTTTTGCTAGTGACTTCAGAGGGACCAGCCAGGGGATCAAAATAATAATTCCTGTTTTCTTGTATTTCTTCACTAGAAGAAACATCATACATCAGGTTGGGCTGATACCCCAGAAAGTTTAATAACTGTATTTCAAAATAACGTAAACTGATTGCTAAAGAGCTTTTATTATTTTGCAAATCAAATAAGGTCTTTTGATATAAAGCAAAAATATCAGGATTACTATCTTCCAGGGCCAATAAACGCAGTAATAACTCATTGAGATAATAAGCACAATACATTGCTTTACCGGTTAACTTAAATGTAGTTATAACATTGTTTTGGATTATTTGTTCAGAAATGGCTAATGCCTCAACCCCGGTTAAAATTTGCAAGTCGCCTCTTCCCAAATAAGAAAGAGATAAAGACTGAAACGGTTGAAGTAAGGATAATAATTGTTTTTTTGAACTACGTGCCCCACGAGCTAATACGCTGATAATTCCTTTTTCGAGGCTAAAACATTGTAAAATTAAGCTATTATCTTGATAGGCTCGGCTATGTAATATATAACAATGATTAATTTGAATTTGACGAGAACCCATCAGCCATCAACTCATCTCACTAATCCTGATTATTAACATAACCCAGACTCCTTAATGCACGCTCATCATTAGACCAGCCTGTTTTAACCTTTACCCATAACTTAACCAGTATTTTTTTACCAAATAAGGTTTGCATGGCCCGGCGGGCATTAGTACCAATTTCTTTAAGTTGCAAACCTTTTTCACCAATAATAATACTTTTTTGATTTGCCCGTTCTACCCATATAAGTGCGGAAATTTTAATTATTTTCTGGCTTTCTTCAAAGGCTTCAATTTCTACCGTACTGGCATAGGGTAATTCTTGCCCAAGTAAGCGCATTAGTTGCTCACGAATTAACTCAGCAGCTAAAAATCTATCACTCTTATCGGTTAATTGCTCTTCATTATAATACGCAGGGGATAAATTTAGATAAGAAACAATAGAGGTCTCTAGTTTATCAATATTTTTACCATTTGATGCAGAGATAGGAACAATTTGGCTGAAGGGCGATTTTTTTGAAAGTTCCTCTAAATAAGGCAATAAACGCGTTTTATCTGCAACCCTATCTACTTTATTTACAACTAATAGAATAGGGATTGAATCATGTTCAAACTGGTTGCCCAAAAGCTTTAATACATGGCTATCTTCTTCTGTCCATTTTAGGGCATCCACCATAAAAACAATAACATCAACACCGTTTAACATCATTGTTGCTTCTTTGTTCATAAAGCGATGCATTGCTCCTTTTCGTCCCTGGTGTAGTCCTGGAGTATCTACATAGATAGCTTGAAAAGATGAGGTAGTTTTAATTCCCAAAAGGCGATGGCGAGTAGTTTGAGGTTTTTTTGAGGTAATGCTTAAATGCATTCCCAAAATGTGATTAAGTAAAGTAGATTTACCTACATTTGGGCGACCAATAATAGCTATGTAGCCTGTTCTATAATTGTTTTCTATATTATCTTTATCCATTTTTAATCATCTCTAGTGCATTAACTGCTGCCTGTTGCTCTGCATTTCTACGGCTATTACCAGAAGCCATTGCATAAATATCAAGAGATTTTATTTCACATTTTATATGAAATGTCTGTTGATGTTCTTTACCTTCAACCAGCTCAATTTTATATTCTGGTAAATCTAATTTTTTTGCCTGTAAGTATTCCTGTAAACGACTTTTCGGGTCTTTTAAAATTTCCTGATTGACTGTAGCAATTCTGTCTTTATACCACATGTGAATACAGTTTTTAGCGGTATTAATATCGGAATCTAAAACTATGGCACCAATAATAGCCTCTAATGCATCAGACAAAATAGAAGCACGGCGAAAGCCTCCACTTTTAAGTTCGCCCCCACCAAGATATAGATAGTCACCAATTTTAAACTGCATTGCAATTTCAGCCAGAGTTTCACCTCTTACTAAAATAGAGCGGTAGCGGCTGAGTTTTCCTTCATTATCATCAGGGAAATTAATAAATAAAACTTCAGCAATTACATAACCCAGTACGGAATCACCTAAAAATTCCAGTCGCTCATTATTATTTTTCCCTACACTACGATGAGACAAAGCACGAATTAATAAATCCTCACTTTTAAAAACATAACCCAAACGAGAGTATAAAGGTTTTAGATCCGCTTTCAATTTCTGGTTAACTCAACTTTTTTATTATTTACAATAACAATGTATATATCTTTAGCAAATTCAATTTTATTCTCATAATCAAGATACACAGTGATACGATTTTTATCCTCTCTTACAATTTCAAAATCTTTAGTAGTCACATCTCTTATATCATTAATAACCAGGCGCTTATAAATCAAACTAACGACTTCTCGCTTTGATTTCTGCGTTATACCAGGTTCTTGCTGCAAAGTAGATAAAATGGTTCCCATGGTATAATTACTAATAATAACGGGAAATAATAGCATGCCCAGATAGGTAAAAAAACCACCAATAAAAGCTACAAAAATCCAGCCTGTAAAGGTGAAACCTGCTTGTTTTTTAATTGAATGTGTTAAAGTTTTCATAGTATTAAATCCACTTTAAGGTGAAAGGAGTATTTTCACTATTCGATTGTAGTACCAATTCGGTTCCAAAAAAAGGCATGCCCCGAATCCCAATTAAACCAGATAAAAAATGCTTTACCAACCAGATTATCTACAGGAACCGTGCCCCAGTAACGGCTATCATTACTATTATCTCTATTATCTCCCATTACAAAATACCGTCCTTTAGGAACAATAAAATCAACAGCCATTCCTTTTACAACCAGATGATTATAGTGTGAAGTAAAATCTCTGGCCTGTTGCCTGACCAGTATTTTGTGCTCTACCCCGGTAAGATCTTCCTGCTTATATATAGCATTATTCATTTCTGTGCCTGAGCCCTGCCCAACGTATTTGCCTAAAAATTTTTGCGATATTTTTTTGCCATTAACCCATAAGGCTTTATCTTTATAAACTATATGATCACCAGGAATACCAATAACACGTTTAATATAGTTAATAGCAGGATCTTCTGGATAACGGAATACGGCAACATCACCTCGTTCTGGTTTGCCTACATCCCATATTTCTTTATTTAATACTGGAATTCTAACGCCATAAGAAAATTTATTGACCAGGATAAAGTCTCCTACCCATAAAGTAGGCATCATTGATTGAGAAGGAATTCTAAAGGGCTCAAAAATAAAAGAGCGTAATACCAGCACTATAAAAAAAACAGGAAATAAAGAGCGAGCATAATCCACATAAAAAGGCTCTTTTACTTCTACTCCAGAATCACTTATTTGTTTTTGCCTTTTTTGAGCCCAGACCAGAGTATCTAATAACCAGATTACTCCAGTAATTAACGAAAGTACCACTAAAAATAATGCAATATCAAAATTCATATATTATTTACCTATTTTCCCGTTTGAAGAACAGCTAAAAATGCTTCCTGTGGGATTTCTACTCTACCAACACTCTTCATTCGTTTTTTACCTGCTTTTTGTTTTTCTAATAATTTACGTTTACGTGAGACATCACCACCATAACATTTTGCGGTTACATTTTTACGTAATGCTTTAACATTACTTCTGGCGATAACTTTGGAACCAATTGCAGCCTGAATGGCAACATCAAACATCTGTCTTTGAATAATTTCTTTCATTTTATCAACTAAATCTCTCCCCTTACTGATAGATTGTTCACGATGTACAATAATAGATAAAGCATCAACCACTTCGCCATTAATCATTATATCCAATTTAACCAGATCGGCCTGCTGGAAACGATCAAAATGATAATCCAGTGAAGCAAAACCTTTGCTTACCGATTTAAGTCGATCAAAAAAATCTAATACGACTTCATTCAGTGGTAATTCATACACTATACTTACCTGCCCGCCAACATAGTGCATTTTTTTCTGCACCCCTCTTTTTTCTACACATAGAGAGATAACATTGCCTACATATTCTTGTGGTAATAACAAATTTGCAATAATGATCGGCTCACGTATTTCAGATAATCGTGATGTGTCGGGTAATTCAGCAGGATTGTCAATATGAATAACTTCACCTCTGGAAGTTAAAACTTCATAAATTACAGTGGGGGCAGTGCTGATTAAATCCAAATCGTATTCACGCTCTAATCGCTCTTGTACAATTTCCATGTGCAGCATACCTAAAAAGCCGCAGCGAAAACCAAAACCCAAAGCCTGTGAATTTTCAGGTTCAAAAAACAGCGCGGCATCATTAAGCTTCAGTTTGGATAAAGCAACCCGTAAACTTTCAAAATCATCCGAACTGATAGGAAACAATCCTGAAAAAACTCTGGGTTGCACTTCTTTAAAACCGATTAATACTTCTTCACATGGATTGTCAGCCCGAGTTAATGTATCACCTACGGGAGCACCATAAATATCTTTAATGCCCGCAATAACAAAGCCTACCTCACCTGCTTTAAGGCTATCCTGATCTTTAGCTTTTGGAGTAAAAATACCCACTTTATCAACCAGGTGAGTTTTTCCTGTTGACATAACTAACATTTTATCTTTTTTACTAATAGAACCCTGCATCACTCTAACCAGGGATACAACACCCAGATAATTATCAAACCATGAATCAATAATTAAAGCCTGTAGTGGTTTATTTATATCACCTGTGGGGGCTGGAATATGTTTTATTAATTGTTCTAAAACATCTTCTACACCCAAACCTGTTTTGGCGCTACATTGTGGAGCGTCCTCAGCTTCTACACCAATAACATCTTCTATTTCTTGCACTACTTTTGCTACATCAGCTGCAGCTAAATCTATTTTATTTAATACCGGTAAAACTTCTAAACCTTGCTCTAATGCGGTATAACAATTTGCAACACTTTGCGCCTCAACGCCCTGTGATGCATCAACTACTAATAAAGCCCCTTCACAGGCAGCCAGAGAGCGCGAGACTTCATAAGAAAAATCAACATGCCCGGGGGTATCAATAAAGTTCAGTTGATAAATTTCACCATCTTTTGCTTTATAATTTAAAGAAACACTTTGCGCTTTAATCGTAATTCCACGTTCTCGCTCAATATCCATTGAATCGAGAACTTGCTGCTGCATTTCGCGGTCACTCAAACCTTCACAAATTTGAATAAAACGATCAGATAGGGTTGATTTACCATGATCTATATGAGCAATAATTGAAAAGTTTCTTATTTTATCTTTATCGTAATGTAGTTGTGACAAATGGAACCCCAGTTCTAATTAAATGTGCAAATTTTAACAAATAAACCGCACAGGTGATATATACTTTTTTTTTAAAAACAGGCTAAGTTATAAAATTATGAGTGTTTAACAGGTATATAACGTTGATATTGTGAAGGCAGGTACAATCCTTGACTTTTTAATACCTGAATGCGGTGCTGAAAAGCAGCGCCATACATCAAGTGTTGTGCTATATCTACTACTTGACGATTTTTATAATCACTTAAATAACTAGAGGCAGCCCAATCATTAAATGCCCCCATAGCAGGGCCACACCAAATTTGATAATCAAACTCTCGCCCTGCTACTCCTGCATTGGACCAGCGTGATGACAAACCCAAATACCAGCGAAAAACCAGAGCCATTTGTTTTTTTGGACTTTGTAAAGCTTTTTCTATTATAGACGGGTCACGTTTTTGAAAAAACTCTACCGTTTGTTGCCAGATATTCTCCACTGAATTTTGAAAAATTTGTTTTTCTAATTTATCCCGTTCTTGGGCAGGAATATCTGCCAGACCATTGTAGGTACTGTACAAGTCATACAGTTTTTGCGCTCGCATAGGGAACAAAGTACCCTTTTTTAATACCTGCA
The DNA here is from genome assembly GCA_045047105.1 of Pseudomonadota bacterium. GTDB lineage: Bacteria > Pseudomonadota > Gammaproteobacteria > GRL18 > GRL18 > JADGAU01. Next base: position 6,063 of record JASFYQ010000073.1, read on the forward strand.
ATTTGATTCCACGTTCAAACATATCCGAAGCAGGAGCCATAACCACATCAGCCATTCCTGCCTGAGCTAATAGTTTTCGGGTGTGTTCACAAGCCCCGGCTTCCACACAGCTTTGGTTAACCGAACCGGTTACAATATAAGCAGCACCCATCATAAAACAGGCAAGAGCCGCATCAGGAGTACCTACTCCACCACCCGCTCCCACTCTAATTTCAACAGGATATTGGTTTTGTTGTTGAATATCATCACGCAGAGCAATAACAGAGGGTAATAATACGGTAAGAGCTCGATTATCGGTATGTCCACCAGAATCAGCCTCAACCGTAATATCATCAGCCATTGGCACCTGTTGTACCAATTGTGCCTGTTGCTCTGTAATCATACCTTGAGCAAGTAGTTTATTTACAATCTCTACTGCCGCTGGCTGCATAAATACGGTTGCGACTTCTCTTCTAGAGACTTTGGCAATAATTTTATTAGTAATTAAAATACTGCCATTTTGATCCACAGATAAACCTTTGGCTCGGTAATAAACCAAAGAAGGAGTCAGATTAAAAAAAGCGGCTGCTTCAATAACATCAACACCATATTTTATATACAGGTCAATAGTGCCCTGTTCAATTGCCGGCTCTGATGGATTATGAATAAAGTTAAACACATACGGGCCATGAGGAAGTGCTTGTTGAATGTTTTGAATTGCTGATTCGACTCGGGGTAAATCCAATCCCCCTGCACCAAAGGAAGCTAAAATATTATTTTTCCCCAGGCTAATAACCATTTCTTCCGAGGAAATGCCATTAGCCATGGCTCCTGTCATATAAGCATATTTAACTCCGTAAAAAGCTTTAAAACTGGGGTCTCCCAGTTGCTCTGCGAGCATGGGAGGCGCATAAGCGGTGATTTGGGAAACATCCTCACAACCATCATTATTAATTAACAGCTCATTATTGTTATGCATAACATAACAAGGTTGATCCAATTTTTGTAAATTTTCAACACCACTAATAACCATTTTACTGCTTTTCCTCTACGATTAAATGCATAAACAACTAGATTGTTTTTATTTCCAGTAACTTTTTTTCATAAATTACTGTTTTTAAGTCCTGTTTTATTAGAGTTTTTTTCGGCAATATAAACAATTAATAATCCCACACTCAACAAACCATATATTTTATCCTGTTGTTGCCTTATAGGGAAGTCATAAACAAATCTATAAGAAGAATTCTGTTTTTTATGGTCTATACTTATAACTACAAGAGCAATTAAAACTTGGGCTATTTATTATGTCTACTCTTACCATTGGTCAATAAACACCTTTTTGGCGTACCAGGTGATTATATTTTGCGCTTTTATGAACTATTAGTAGACTCTCCCATTAACTATATAGGTACTACCCGTGAAGATAGGTAAAGCTGTTTGAGCCCTATTGTTTTGATTGAAACTTTAAAATGACTACCAAACCCTGTTATGTGTAAAATTTACCACAAAGATAATGAAATCTTAAGATAACTAACTTGTAAACAAGTTACTAAAATGCTTTAGAGAGTCCATTTCCATGTTAGAAATACTCTCTGAAAATCGTAACCTGAAGTACCGATATATTATGACTCCAACCCTGAGATCAGATGCTACAATTAAGCTGTTCTTTTGAGTCCACCTTAAATTCATTAAAGCAGGAAGAAACATCCCAGTCTTTTTTGCATTTAACACCATGTTGCTCTGCTTGGTGTAGTCAATAATATCAAAAATCCGGCTTTCTATACCTTCTTTACTACTAAAACTGCCAGTGTTTAATGAGATATTGATAACGGGATATTGAGTATCCCAATCCCATTTAGGGTAAATGTCTAAACCTTCAAACAGCTCTTTTTTAGCTTGAAATAAATCACTTAGGTGCCAATAAATAAGGACTTTCCAAAACGTCTGGGACGGGAGAGAAAATAATACTTTCCCCGTTCGGCTAATTGCCAAGCCATAGGCGTTTTATCAACATAAAGATAGTTTTGCGCTTTATCTCTAATATCTGCAAACGTGGTAATGCCTAAGGGGAGTTTTTTCATAAAGCCATTATAGCGTAAAATAGCTTTTGACTCTGAGCATGATGAGGTTAAACTCCCCTCTTAAGCTTGTGTCTGCCAAAAAAGGACATCAGTGCAATAACCCCAAAATGGACAGTGTGGGTATATTTAGGGTATTTCCTAACTACATTCTTGTATAGACAGTCCAATGCTTTCCACCGAATAAATTCGCAGACCGTCTTTCCATAAATTACCATCAACCAAAATATCAATACGATTGGTAGTTTTTCTGATTTCTTTGATATGCACTTCCAGAGTCATTACTTTATTATCGGGAATGATCTGTCCGCGATAAGTCCATTTTGCTTCATCTTCAACCAGACCAAAACGTGGGTTTTTAAAATCTTTGCCCAGATCCTGCTGTAAGGCAAATACCTGTATGGACTGAATCATCGCTTCCACACCTAATGACCCAGGCATTACGGGATCTTTGTAGAAGTGGCAGGGATAGAACCAGTCGGAGGCATCAATGACATTCATAGAATGGACATAACCTTTACCAAATTTACCCCCATTAGGCACCACGATAGACTCATCAAGGAAATCTAACATACCGCCTGCCAGGTGATAATAAGCTTTATTATCTTTCGCCTGATACAAGTCCTTTTTAGCCTGCTGGCTATGTAAATCAATAGTTACTAACTTATCCTGGGCAATATTTTCTTCTTTATACCAGGGTAATAATTTTTTACCCTTGTCCATTCCTACTTGATTTGATAATGAGTCGGCACTAAAAAATCCAAATACGGCATCCCCTTCATAAAAAGTTTCACCATCGCAAATAAGTTCAAAGGTAAACTTTTGGATAATATTATTCATTACCGCTGAAGTAGAATACATAGTGGTTTTATTAACAATGGTTTTACCACGTAAATCAATTTCTTTAATCAGTCGTCCGGTACCATCCAGATTTCTAAAATACAGATTGATATCAGGATAAATTAAGGTACTACCAATATGGGAGGTTAAAAACCCATTAGGTTGTAATGCAATTTCCATTAACATGGAATAAGGAGAAAAGGATGGATAGGAGTTTTCGGTGCAAAACCAAACATTCTCTGCTACATCGTATTCCGCTGTACATTTGGTGGTATTGTCAAAATCATGACGATTACCCGTTACATCTAATACCCGATGCATAACTTGTAAATAACTATTAGGTGTACGCGGTGGACGCCTGGGTGGATCGCCTGCTTTAGCCGGAGGCTGTTTATATATAGCAAATTCAGGTCCAAAACAGGCTTCGATATCTCCGGTTGCAAAATGTACAATTTGCTGTTCAGAAAATAAAGCCGATTTTATCTGTGGTTTAGTTACTACAGGTTTAACTTTATCCACAACTGGAGTGCTAACAGGGGCAGCTATTACTGTACTTCCCATTTTTAATATCTGTTTTTCCTGCTCTGTTTTTTCTGATAATTCCAGACAAACATTACGGAAATCTACTACTATTTTTCCATCAATTAATATATCTACATTGCCTTTTGCATAAGGTTTAGCATTTGCCCCAGAACCCAGACCAATTTCAAAAATCTCTAATTGATAAGTCATTAAACGGTCTTTTGGCAAGGCCTGACCACGGCAACGAATGGGTTGAGGAATATTACGCATAGTCTGAAAACGTGCATCTTCTACCTTGGTATGCATGCCCAGATACAACATAAAAAATTGTAATAATTGCACACAACCTTCTGACATCAGCGATCCCGCTAAAACAGGGTCATCGCGGAAGTGGCTGGTAAAATACCACTCATCTGCTTGTAGATCTTTCTCTGCTTCAATAAAACCTAAGCCCCATAAACCACCCGTACGGTCTACACGAGTAACACGGTCTAACATTAATATTTTATCATCAGGAAAATGCAAGGAGGGGTTTTTTCCCATTTTGTCATAACTGGGGTGAGCATAACAGCTAGCCAAGTCACCCAGCTTTAAGAAGTTCATATCTTGTTCATTAAAACTGCTTTTCTGACATTGTAATAAAGGAGTAAACGAAGACTTAACTACTTTTTCACGTTGACTGATTTCTTCTTTAGTGCGAATAACACCTTTGCCTACAGCCAGTTCTTCATTAGAGAAGAAACCTGCACAGCCATTATCCATTTTCAGGATCATTTTATCGCCAATAAAGCACTCATAAGAGAAAAAGAACAATAAATTATTTTGATGCTTGGCAAATGAGTTTATAGAAATTTCATAACGTAAAGTCTGCCCTTCTTTAGGCTGATCGTCTAAATAAGTTAGGCTACAATCTAATAAACGATATAAATATTTACCTTTATTATCAAAATCAATCCCCATATAACTGATTAATAATAAATCACATTGTCCTGATTCAATACAAATACAACTGGGTATTTGTCCATCAGTTGAATACCATGAATTATGTGGAATATCATATTCTGTAGTCATTTTAGAAGGAACAAACTCACCTTTTTTAGCCTGCATTTCGGTAACTCGGCTTACCAGTAAATACGGATCCATTGGCAGCATAACACGATTGCAGTAACTATCAATAATATCGTATTCTGCACCAAACACCTTGCCAATTTTTCCATAGGCAAATTCACGGAGATCGGCTTCGCTAAATACAATATTCTCTGGTGTACTATATTCTGTTGGGAATAATTGCTTTTTGACTTGTGGCTCTGCTACTTGTGAAGCTGGGTTGATATTTGTCTCAGCATAAGAAGCCTGTGTTGCTGTAAATAAATCAGGATGTTTAATACTTTCTAAAATAGAATGGGTTAAATTTTCTAAACCCTGATGACGTGCAGAGATAAAATCTTTATGCATTTTGCTGATACTGATATTGTGCTGGAATAATTTTCCTAGCATTTCACTTTGGTAACTTGGCATAAGTTGGACCTTATTCGTGTTAATTGTTGAGATTCTATTATTTGTTGTAGTGGCTATATTTGTAGTAGCTATATTTGTAGTAGCTATATTTGTAGTAGCTATATTTGTAGTAGCTGTATTTGTAGTAGCTGTATTTGTAGTAGCTGTATTTGTAGTAGCTGTATTTGTAGTAGCTGTATTTGTAGTAGCCATGTTTGTAG
>JASFYQ010000074.1:0-10218 GCA_045047105.1 Pseudomonadota bacterium
GTTTGTTGGTTTCTTTCTCATAATCAATTAATTGATTAATAATTAGATTAAGGGTTAAACTCTATTAAAATAAAAAACTCAAAAAATAATTGTTCCGTTCACATCTTATTAATAAGCTTGATTAGCTTTTCAGCTTCAAATAATTAGCATGTAATTAAAATTTTAGAATAGTATTTTTATTATCACTTATTCTGATTAAAAAAGAGGTTAAATTATGATAGAAAAAGCAAGTATTATTAATGCTTATAATTTTAGGCATGCCTGTAAAATTTTTGACACTAATAAAAAAATCAGTGATGAAAATTTCTCCTTTATTTTAGAAACTGGGCGATTAAGTCCCAGCTCTTTTGGCTTTGAACCCTGGAAATTCCTGGTAGTTCAAAATAAAGGATTACGTGATAAGTTAAAATCAGTAGCCTGGGGAGCACAGAATTCTCTGCCAACGGCAAGCCACTTTGTAATGATCCTGGCCCGCAAACAAAAAACTATGCACTATGCCAGCCCCTATATCCATCATATGATGAAGGATGTTCATCATTTACCAGATGATGTGATTGAAAAAAGAGGAGCTTATTATCAAACTTTTCAAGAGAGTGATTTTAATTTACTTGAAAGTGAACGCTCCTGTTTTGACTGGGCATGCAGGCAAACTTATATTGCCTTAGCTAATATGATGACATCGGCTGCCATGATAGGAGTTGATAGCTGCCCAATTGAAGGTTATGAAAGCACTAAAATGGCAGATGTTCTAGAGAATGATTTTAATATAGATATTAGTGAGTTTGGTCTGGCATGTATGGTTGCGTTTGGCTACCGAATAGATAAACAGCTTGTAAAAACTCGCCAAAATATTGAAGATATTACTCATTGGTATGATTAAATAGCACAAATAATTATTTTAACTTAGTAAAAAATATGTATATAATCAAATTATTACTGGCACTTATTCTAGTTATTACTGCTATAAATAGTTATGCAGAAGAAGAGCTTCAGCCTCCCAAGGTAACTATCTGGAAAAAATCACAGCATGGTGCTGTTTTTTCAATACAACAAATTTTACCCGATATAGTGAGGGCCTTTTATATTGGCCGAGGTTTTACTCTGGAGCAAATAAAACCCTATGCTGAATCTTGTGTATTTACCATGACATTACTTAATGATCAAGCACCAGGTATTATGCATTTCTTACGAAGTAATTGGAGTATCACCTCAAATGGAAAATCACATGCACCTAGAAAAACCTCAGATTGGTTAGAACAATTAAAACAAGATAAGGTAAAAATGTCAGGCCTGATTGCTTTTCGTTTTGCTCAATTCCCAGAAGAACAAGAGTATCAGCCCAATGGAGACTGGAATCAGGGAATGTTAAATGTGAACTTGCCTATTGGCAGCCAATTTGATATCACTCTTCGTTGGGATGTAGAAGGAAAACCCTATAAACTTACACTACCAGAGGTTAAATGCATTGAAAAATCGACCAACTAGCTTGTACAAATCAGCCCTTGTTCTATTGTTATTGCTAACATTAAATATTCAGGCAGCCGATCATCCACCATTAACGCATAACCTTACTGCGGTAAATCCACCCATCCCAATTGCCGCATTAAAATTAAAAAATATGGATGAAGAAGTAGTGGATATTAAATCACTAAAGGGCAAAGTTATTGTTGTTAATTTTTGGGCAAGCTGGTGTCCACCTTGTCGCCGTGAAATGACCTCATTGGAAAAACTACACCTGGCTACGCAAGATAAAAATGTTACTGTATTAGCTGTTGATGTGGGTGAAGATATTGAAACGGTTTTTTCTTTTATAAATAGCATTGAGCCATCACCCTCATTCCCATTTTTATTTGATAGTGATTCTTCAACCATGGAAAAATGGAAAGTACGTGGATTACCTACCACTTATATCGTTAATACAGAAGGTTTTATTGTATATAAAGCAATAGGTGGCAGAGAGTTTGATCATCCAGATATTATTAAACAGCTTATGCAATTAGGGGCTAAAACTATAAATTAAAAATGTATCTGGGGTATTTATAGTTTTAGAATTATAATTGTAATATACAATATTCCTTATACTACTGTAGTATATGCTAAAATTAAAAAAAATATATTGCTCCATCGCCCTCTTAGCTAAATTCTACTTAGGGAGTAAGAGCGAATATATAAATAAAATATGGAATTATAAATCATGGATCAACAAGAAATTAAAAAAAAATTACATCGCTTAGAAAAATTTGATGATCCGGTGCTGCTGATGTTGTTTTTTCTTGCCTTGCCGGCGGTAATTATGTCAGTGATATTTTCTAGTTATGGTGATGGAACAATAATTAAAGCGGCTATTGCCAGTTGTTTTCTATTTTTTACCTGGCTGGCGTTTAAGCTTAGTTCAATAGTAAAACAGCGTATAAAAACCTTACAAGCCCAATTAAAATAATGTTTAGTTATAATATTTCTAAATTTTAGAGCAGAAGCAGGCCTTATAATCCCGTTTATTCTTTTTGCAATAGGGGCGTTTCTTAGCAAGAGGAAAAAGGCCTATAGCGCAAAACTGGGTGACAGTGGAAAGATAAGAATTAAACTGCAAATAAGAGTGATTAAAAATTTCATTTTAGTGTTGTTTTAATTTAAGTTTAGATGAGCTAATTTAAATTTTTTAAACTAACACTTTTTATTATCTGTAGATTTTTCCAGGCTGCATGCGTTTGATCAATATCACTTATTTGTTGTAAAAATATTTTTGCATCTATATATATTTGATGTTGCTGCTCTGGAGTAAAGATATTAACTACATTAGCCAGATTATTTTGAGATTCCGATAATAAAACAGGGACTAACTCATCTTCAGCAATAGCTGAGCGAGGTGCAAGCAAATCAGCAATAAGAGCTATTTGTAATAAATCAACATGTTGTTCTCTGGCAATTTCTTCTTCTTCAAGGTTCTTTAATGCAACCTCATCACCTATTGCTCCTTGCCATATAGCCTTCATTAAAACATTAATTAATTGTAGGATAATTTTTTTATTATCCAATTGTTCGGCACATAAGCAACAGGCTTCGGCAAAAGCCATATCCAGTTTTTCTTTATAATCCAGCACTATTTCACTGGATACATTGGCATCCATATTAGCAATTTTTTCAACTAATTGATGTAAGTTTTGTTCAAATTTTAATCGATCCTGCTCATCAGAATATTGTGCAGATTCAAGTCGGTTGGCGCTGAAATCCCGTTCATTTTCAGGAAATATGATGTTTTGATATTTGCGTTTTAACTGTCTTTCTCTACTGCCCGGGAATAGGCTAAAAATAATTTTATTCATTTGTTATAGCTCTACCAGTGGCTAAGATTGAATTTAGTGTTAAAAATTGCCTATAATAATTTAAATAAAGAGTTTAGTCGATGGCTTTTTAGTAGATATGAATACTGAGCCTGATTAGATTATTAGCTATAACATTAAATAATGGGTTAAATAATGGAAATGTGTCCCTGTAAATCTGGTAAAAAATATACATCTTGTTGTTTCCCTCTAATATCAGGTAATAAGCTTGCTATTACAGCAGAACAATTGATGCGCTCTCGTTATACTGCTTTTTCACTTAATAATAGTAGCTATCTTCTGGACACCTGGCATAAAGATTTTAGGCCTCAAAAATTGGACTTAGCTCCATCTCTAAAGTGGATCAAGCTTGAAATTGTTAAATCGCAAACTGCAATGGTGCATTTTCGTGCTTATTCCTTGTCGGAACATCAAGTCCATATTCTGGAAGAAAAATCCAATTTTATTAAAATTGATAAACAATGGTTTTATAGCACTGGTGAAGTTCTACCTGCACAGCAATATAAAATCAGTCGAAATTCTTCATGCCCCTGTGGTAGTGGTAAAAAATTCAAACGTTGCTGTGGTTAGTGTAACACCAGTTAAAACTCCTATAAATAGTTAATTCTTAATTATTATTATCCATCCTTACGTGCCAAAATATTTTGTGTATATACCTTAAGTTTTGTAATTGTATTTTTCAATGGTATTCTGCTTTATTATTTATTTTATAAATAATAACTATTGAAATAAAATTGTTTTTTCACTAAAACAATAAGTTAAGTTTCTTTATATTTTATTTCAGTAACTTATAGCTAAATTAGAGAAAAAACTGCATTAAAAATAACAATTAAAATTGTTGCGATGCAAAATTAATCTTGACCTTTAAAGTGCGGTATTATATAAATTACATACACAACATAAATAAAACGAGGAAAGATGATGGCCTCAATCATAGACTTGTCTAAGATTTCGGAAAATGACGATTTGACTCCAGTACTTGGGGACTATTGGCCTGGTATTCAGATTTATTACCCGCCAATTAAATTTAACCCGTTAGATAGTAGCTATGAAAGCATGGAGCAAGCGAAATTGCGTTTGCAAAAACATGCCTATAAAACCAATGCGCATACACTATTATTTGATCTGGAAGATGGTTGCCGTAAAAAAGCCATGAGTCGTGAGTTATTAATTCAGGAACTGCCTAAGTTTCCTGAACGCAACTTTCAGATTGCTGTGCGCATAAATCAATTTCGCACCGAAGAGTATGAAGCCGATCTAAAAATGTTAAAACAAGTACATCAATATATAGATGTACTTATTTTATCAAAAGCTGGAGAGGTTTATGGTGATGCAGAAATCCGCGATCTTTCATCATGGTTAGTATCTATTAATAGTGATATTAGCATCCAACCAATTATTGAACATCCCAAATCCCTACAAATTGCTTCTAGCCTGATGAAGTATTCAACTGTAAAACATGTTGTTTTTGGTATTCATGATTTCTCTAAAGCAATGGCTTATAAAATAACGCCTGAAAACTGGATAGAAGAATTAAAAACATTTTTTAATATTCTAACCATGGAAGCGCGAATTAATGGTACTGGTGTTATTGGTGGTGTTGAAGTGATGCTCACTCCACATTCCATGCCAGAGCAATGCGTTGAGCAAAAAGATATTCGACGCTGGTTAGATTTACATGGAGATAAAGCTTCACAATGTGTTTATGACCATGCAAAAACTGAAAATGCCATGGGATTAACAGGAAAACAGGTCATTCACCCCAATCATATTAATTTATGCAAGGTTGCATTTACGCCTTCTCCTATAGAAATTGAGCATAATGTTTTGGTCTTAAAAGCAGCGATAGATGCTGATGCCTTATTGGGTGGGGCGATTCGTTATGAAGGTGAAATGTTAGATCCTCCAATGTTTGGTAAAGCTTTACAAAACCTTCTAAGAGCCTATGCTTTAAGAACGCTACCATTAAAAGATCAAATGTTTGCTTTAGAGGTATTGAATAGACTACCGATTCATACTATTAGAGAAAACTGGCCATATGGACAATTATAAAAGGAATTTACCATGGAATTAGCAGAATACCCTGAATGGAACATCGAAGTTCCCGAATTTTTGAATATTGGCTATGCGTGTACCTCTAAACATTTAGCAACGGATAGAGAAGACTGTATCGCAATGATCATTGAAGACAGTGATTTAGGTACCTCTGAAATTAGCTATAAGGATCTTGCCGTACAATCCGACCAATTTGGCAACTTCCTTATTTCTATTGGCTTAAAAGCCAGAGATAGAACATTAATCTGTCTTAAAAACTCATTAGCTTATCCCATAACTTTTTTTGGTTCGATTAAATCGGGCATAATTGCGGTACCTACCTCAACCTTATTAAGTGGTTCAGAAGTTAAGTATTTAGCCAATGATTCACAAGCTAAAGCAATTGTTTTATCTGCCAGTATATATAAAGATATTCTTCCTTATGTAGAGCATCTGGATAATCTAAAACATATTATTATTGCCGGTATTGATAGTGTTGATGATTTGGCAAAACCCTCCAGTGTAAATATATATAGCTTAAATGAAATTTTAAAAACAACCGATAAAACACCTAATCATTATAAATCTAAGTCAGGTGAGCCTGCTTATCTGGTTTATACCTCTGGCACTACAGGTTTTCCCAAAGGTGTTTTACACTCACATCGCTCTTTAGTTGGTCGTGCGCCAGCAAGTGAATACTGGTTTTCATTTAAAGAAAACGAACGTATTATGCACTCGGGTAAATTCAACTGGACCTATGTACTCGGCTCTGCACTAATGGATCCGCTATATCTTGGGCAAACAGTAATTGCATATGAAGGAAAAAATGATCCCGGTTTATGGATAGAATTAATTCAACGTCATAAATGTACTATTTTTATTGGTGTGCCCACTATTTATCGCCAGATTATTCAAAAAACCGAATATACCATTAAAGATGCTCCCAGTTTGCGCCATTGTATGAGTGCAGGAGAGCATTTATCCAGTGAGATGGTTATTGCATGGCAGGAGCGTTTTCAACAAAATATATATGAAGCCATTGGTATGAGTGAATTCTCATATTATATTTCCCACTCTATTCATCGTCCAATTCGCCCAGGTTCAGCAGGTTTTGTACAACCTGGTCATATGGTTAAAATTTTAAACCCTGAAACTCTGGAAGAAGTGGGTGTTGAAGAAGAGGGCATGATTTGTATTAGTATGGACGACCCGGGTCTATTCCTTGAATATTGGCAACTAGAAGAAGAAACCCGTAAAGCAAAACGTAATGGTTATTTTTTTACCGGTGACTTTGCCAAACGCGATGAAGATGGTTATATCTGGTTCTTAGGTCGTAAAGACGACATTATTAATACCTTTGGTTATCGTGTTTCTCCACACGAAATTGAGCGGGTAATAAAAACTCATGATCTTATAGCCGACTGTGTGGCATTTGGTCTGGATGTGGGTTCTGGAAAAACTATTGTGGCTATTGCAATTATTACTCATAATAAAATTAGCAGCGAACAGGAAGAGGAAATTTTAAAATATGGGCAGAATAATCTGGCTAGGTATAAATGTCCTAAACAACTTTATGTAATGGATGAATATCCTAAAACTAAAAATGGCAAAGTATTACGCAAGGAATTGGTTAAAAATATTCAAGACCAAAAATCCAGCGAGGCGATTTATAAACCCACTCAATATCGTGCCAGGCGTTCAATGTTATTTTTACCTGCTAATAATAAACGATATATTGAAAAAGCCAGAACGGTTTTGGCAGATGCACTTATTTTTGATATGGAAGATATTCTTCCAGAACATAAAGCCGATGCGCGTTTAATATTATTAGAAGAATTTAAAAAAGACAGCTCTTTTGGGTATTCAGAAAAAGTGCTGAGATTAAATCCTCTAGGCTCTGAAGAAATTAAAAAAGACATTGAAATGCTTAAAGAGCTAGATATTGATGGCTTGCTTTTCCCTAATATTGAAACGGCCGATCAAGTTTTACAAGCTAAAGAAATAATAGACTCTGTTGGGAATGATATAGAGTTTATGATTAATATTGAATCACCTTTAGGGGTTTTAAATGTTCAGCAAATATGTGCGGCAAGTAAATCTTTAAAATGCATTCTTATTGGTACTAATAATTTAGCTAATCGCTTACAGATTAATATTAAAAAAACTACCCAACCTATTTTATGTTACCTGTCTCAAATTGCTTTGGCTGCAAGAGCATACAATAAGGTAGTTATTGATGGGCCACATAATGATGTAGCCGATGAGTTTTCTTGCGAAGCATCAACAAAATCTGCATTCCAACTGGGTTTTGATGGCAAAGCATTAATTCATCCTATTCAGATTGAATACATTAATGATATTTTTACACCCAAAAAAGATGATGTAGAAAAGGCTATGCACCTGCTAGAGGCTTTTGAAGTAGCACAAAAAGAGGGCAGAGATGTTTTTATGTTTGAAAATGAACTAATAGATAAATACCAGATTAGATGGGCTCGACGTTTGATTACTTTATATGATAAATATAAAGAACTGGGTCAGGATAATTTTATTTAAGTTTTGTATTTTTTAACATATTAATTCTGATATTTTAGAGGAGTTTTAATGTCAAATTCAAAGATCAATACGGGCAACTATTTTGAAGATTTTAAATTAAATGAAAAAATCATTCATCCCTTGCCTCGCACCATAAGCGATGGTGATGTGTCTTTTTATATTGCCCTGACAGGCAGCCGTTTTGTATTAAATTCTAGTATAGAATTTGCAAAAAAAATGGGTTATAAAGATCGTCCAATAGATGATATTTTAATGTTCCATATGGTATTTGCTAAATCCGTAACTGATATATCATTAAATGCCCTGGCTAATCTGGGTTATGCAGAAGTGAGTTTTCCAACACCTGTTTTTGTGGGTGATACAGTTCGTCTGGAATCAATAGTGATTGGTTTAAAAGAAAATAGCAATGGTAAATCAGGCAATGTCTATGTGCATTCCAAAGGTTTTAACCAAAACAATGAATTAATTTTAGATTTTAAACGTTGGGTAATGGTACATAAGCGTGATCATTTTGTTAGTTCAGGTATTAAAAAAGTTCCCAAATTAGAAGCTTTATTACCCATTAGAGATGATATAACCATCCCGCTGATTAAGGATCTTGATAGCACTCAGACTGGCAGTTCCTTTTTCTGGGAAGACTATGAAAAAGGTGAGCGCTTAGATCACCCCGAAGGCATTACTATTGATAATAGTGATCATACTCTGGCTACTAAATTGTATCAAAATAATGCCAAGCTGCATTTTGATAATCATATGATGAAAAAAGGAAAAATGGGGCAACGCTTGATGTATGGCGGTCATGTTATTTCTATTTGTCGGAGTATTACTTTTAATGGTTTGGGTAATGCTATGTGGATGTATGCCATTAATTCTGGAGCGCATGCTAATCCCACTTTTGCTGGAGATACCATTTACTGTTATAGCGAAGTATTAGATGTTATTGAGCATCCTTCGCGTAAAGATATTGGGCTATTGCGTCTGCGCACTATCGGCTTAAAGAATATTACTCCAGCAGAAGTAACAGAGGTTAAAAATGAAGAGAATAGGTATCACTCCTATGTGGTATTAGATTTGGATTATACGGTTGTAATTCCAAGACGTAATAATTAATTTTTTAAGGAACAAATAATGACACACCCTAATGAAGCACTATATGAATCGGGCAAAAGCCTTCCTATTATTCCAAGTTGTGAGCATTTTGCTGGTAGCGAAAAATTAATTGGTAAAGCGTTCCAATTACAGGAAAAATTGGGTCCGGTTTTTGATATCACTTGCGATTGTGAAGATGGCGCAGAAACTGGAAAGGAAATTGAACATGCAGAAATGATTGTACGTATGGTTAATTCTGATGCCAATAAATTCAATATGGCTGGTGCTCGTATTCATGATTTCTCTCATCCAGACTGGAAACAGGATGTAGATATTTTAGTTCCCGGTGCAGGCCAGAAGTTAACTTATATCACTATTCCAAAAACTGAATCGTATGCAGATGCTTTGGTAATGGTTGAGTATATTCAGGCGAAGGTAAAACAATCCAATATAAATCGTGAAATTCCTATCCATGTTTTAATTGAAACACATGGTGCATTAAAGGATGTAAATAAACTTGCTGGCCTGCCCTGGTTACAGGTTTTAGATTTTGGTTTAATGGATTTTGTAAGTGGATATCAGGGAGCAATTCCTGCAATCTGTATGCGTAGCCCGGGCCAGTTCGAACATAAATTGCTTGCCAGAGCTAAAGCGGAGCTAACGCAGGCTGCATTATCTAACCACGTTATTCCTGCACATAATGTAACTCTGGATTTAAAAAACCCATACCAGACTTATTCAGATGCTTCCCGAGCACGTAATGAATTTGGTTTTATGCGTATGTGGAGTATTTATCCAACCCAAATTCAAAGTATTGTTGATGCAATGAAACCTGATTTTTCAGAGTTAGAAGAGGCTCAAAATATTTTATTACAAGCTCAGCAAAGTAATTGGGGCCCAATTCAGTATGCCGGTGAGTTACACGATAGAGCTACATACCGCTACTTCTGGGAATTGGTACAACGTGCTCATTTCAGTGGTTCAAAACTTATGGATGAAGTGGAAACTAAGTTCTTTGCTTAAAGTTCTTCGCTTAAAGTTCTTTGCTTAAAACATAAGCAAAATTTATTTTTTTTATAGGACTGGTCACATTCCCTCCTTTAGTGATCAGTCTTTTTTTTGCCTGTAGTTTTGTTTGAGTGTGTTTTTTAGCAACTGTGGATGCAATTTTAAGTACTTGTTCTTATAAACTCTGGAAGCA
>JASFYQ010000075.1:0-14424 GCA_045047105.1 Pseudomonadota bacterium
CAGCTGGGACATAAGGATATTCGTACCACACAGATTTATACTCATGTATTAAAACGTGGAGCAAATAGTGTTAAAAGTCCACTAAACGATATTCTGGAATAAACAAATTGAATCTAAGAAACAAAGAAAAAAGGTAACTACTCAGCGTAATTTTAAAAAGACCTGTGCTTGCTTATTTTCCCTTAAGAGGGCCTACTGTTGGTAATAGTAACGCTGTCCGAGTCCCTGTCAACGCTTCGGTTTTTACTGGTAAAATGATATTTTAAAGCTAAAAACAGGTTGTTTCATGCACAAGCGAGTTTTTTACTATTAAAAATGAGTGAGTACAGGTTGTCAACTGTAAAATTTTACACACGCTGAGTAGTTACGAAAAAAGTTAAACAGCGGCAAAAAAATCACCGCTGCAAAATTAAACTTATTTAATCCGATATTCCGCACTACGTGCATGTGCAGTTAAACCTTCACCACGTGCCATAATAGATGCCACTTTGCCTAATTCCGATGCGCCGTCGGCAGAGCACATAATTAAACTGGAACGTTTTTGGAAATCATATACACCTAATGGCGAGCTAAAACGTGCTGTTCTTGATGTGGGTAAAACATGATTAGGTCCGGCACAATAATCACCTACAGCTTCTGCTGTATACCGGCCCATAAAAATTGCACCCGCGTGCTTTATCTGTGGTAAAAAATCCTGAGGATTATCTATGGATAATTCCAGGTGCTCTGGAGCAATATGATTACTGACTAGTGCCGCCTGTTCTAAATCATCAACCTGAATAAAAATAGCTCTGGATTGCAGTGATTTTTCAATAATTTCACGTCGCTCCATCTCTGGTAATAAACGAGCAATAGACTGTTTTACCTGCTCCAGATAATCACTATCCTGTGAGATAAGAATAGACTGTGCATCTTCATCATGTTCTGCTTGTGAAAATAAATCCATGGCAATCCAGTCTGGATTGGTTTTGCCATCACAAATAACCAGTATTTCAGAAGGTCCTGCTATCATATCTATACCAACGGAACCAAATACCATGCCTTTGGCTGTTGCTACATATATATTTCCCGGGCCTACAATTTTATCTACCTGTGGAATAGTTTCTGTTCCATAGGCCAAAGCAGCCACGGCTTGCGCTCCACCAATAGCAAAAACTATATCTACATCACAAATTGCAGCAGCAGCCAGAACTAATTCATTCACTTTCCCATCTGGGGTGGGAACAACCATAATTAACTCTTTTACCCCTGCAACTTTTGCTGGTATTGCATTCATTAAAACCGATGAAGGATAAGCTGCCTGTCCACCAGGTACATATAAGCCCACTCGTTCTAATGGCGTGACCTGCTGGCCTAATAAGGTACCGTCTTCTTCAGTATATGACCAGGACAGTAACTTTTGTTTAAGGTGATATTTTTCAACTCGTTGAGCAGATATATCCAGGGCATTTTTTTGGTCTTCAGGAAGATTTTCATAGGCTGCTTTTAAACGATGCTTTTGAATAACTAAATCATTAATATGTTGCGCTGTTAAACGGTCAAAACGATTGGTATATTCCAATACCGCTTTATCCCCTGTTTGTTTAACGTCTTGAAGAATTTTCCTAACGGTATCTTGTACTTGCTGGTCATCGGAGCTATCCCAGGCGAGTAACTTATTTAAATCGTTGATAAAATTATCGTTATTTGCATTTAATGATTTAATTTCAAACATTGTTTTTTCCATTTAAAAGGAGAACTTAATAGTTAAATTAAGATTTATTTTCAACCGCTTCCGCAATCTTTTCAATTAAGCTATTCACTTGTTTATACTTCATTTTAAGTGATGCTTTATTAACCACCAATCTGGAGCTAACATCAGCTATATGCTCCATGGGTATTAAACCGTTGGCTTTTAAGGTATTTCCTGTGTCTACAACATCTACTATACGATCGGCTAAATTAACCAGTGGAGCAAGCTCCATAGATCCATAGAGTTTAATTACTTCAACCTGTATGCCCTGCTCGGCATAATACTTTTTAGCAATATTTACAAATTTAGTAGCCACTCTTAAGCGACTGGAATGTTTAATCCGCTCATCTTCTTCCACCGGGCCTGCAGTCATTAATCGACACTTGGCTATTTTTAAATCCAGTGGTTCATATAACTCACTGCCACCATGCTCCATTAAAACATCTTTTCCTGCTACCCCCATATCCGCGGCTCCATATTGCACATAGGTTGGCACATCCGTAGCACGAATAATTACTAATTTTATATGATCGTGATTGGTATCTAAAATTAATTTTCGGCTGGTTTCTGGATCATCAATGGGGTATATATCGGCATGTGCCAGCAATGGCATTGTTTCTTTAAAGATCCGCCCTTTTGATAAGGCTATAGTAATAGTATCGTTCATGATTTAGTTAATAATGAAAAAATAAGTAAGGTTTATAATTCTCTAGTAGATGTGTGAGTTTTAGTATTTAAAACTACAATCAGCTTGGCATGCGTTTAATAGTTGCACCTAATTGTTGTAATTTTTCTTCAATACATTCATAACCACGATCAATATGGTAAATGCGATCTACTATGGTTTCACCCTCGGCTATTAAACCCGCTAAAACCAAACTTGCAGAAGCACGCAGATCGGTTGCCATAACAGGAGCAGAGGTTAATTTTTCAACCCCTTTTATTACTGCGGTATTACCCTGCAGTTGAATATTTGCCCCCATACGCTGTAATTCCTGAATATGCATAAAACGATTTTCAAATACCGTTTCAACTACCGCAGCAGTGCCTTCAGCAATAGTATTTAATACACAAAACTGGGCCTGCATATCAGTTGGAAAGCCTGGATACGGGGCAGTAATAATGTCCACCGCTTTGGGTCTTTTACCATACATGTCTAAACTAATCCAATCGTGACCAGTTTTAATATCTGCCCCTGCTTTGCGTAATTTTTCTAATACCGAGTCTAAATGTTCTGGATAGGTATCATTTACTTTAATGCTTCCACCAGTCACTGCGGCTGCAACTAAATAAGTACCTGTTTCAATACGGTCAGCAAATACTTTATGTTCTGCTTCATGTAATTTTTCAACACCATAGATGGTTAGCTTATCGGTACCAATGCCTTTTATTTTTGCACCCATTGCAGTTAAAAACAGAGCTAATTCGGTAACTTCTGGTTCACGGGCTGCATTTTCAATAATAGTTTTGCCTTCAGCTAGCACAGCAGCCATCATTAAGTTTTCTGTACCCGTTACCGTTACAATATCTAAAACCAGTTTGGTGCCTTTTAAGCGTTTAGCTTTGGCTTTAATATAACCATTTTTGACGCTAATCTCAGCACCCATCGCTTTTAAACCTTCCAGATGGATATCTACAGGACGACTACCAATGGCACAGCCTCCAGGTAAAGACACCTCAGCTTCACCATAGTGGGCTAATAACGGGCCTAAAACTAAAATAGATGCACGCATGGTGCGCACTAATTCATATGGCGCAAAATAATGCTGAATATTTCTGGTATCAATTGCAACATTAAGTCTTTCATCAATGGTAATTTCAACTCCCATTCGACCTAATAAATCCAGAGTAGTAGTAACGTCATTTAAGTGTGGCATATTGCCAATAGTACAGACACCGTCTACTAGCAGGCTTGCTACTATAATAGGTAATGCTGCATTTTTAGCACCTGAAATACGAATCTCACCAGATAGGCGAGCACCACCCTGTACAATTAATTTATCCATTTCTTTTTCTTTGTAACTCTTCGTTATTGCCCTTTCTTAAAACACTATTTAGGATAAGAATAAGCAAGTAATTAGTA
Organism: Pseudomonadota bacterium; assembly: GCA_045047105.1. Classification (GTDB taxonomy): domain Bacteria; phylum Pseudomonadota; class Gammaproteobacteria; order GRL18; family GRL18; genus JADGAU01. The sequence continues at coordinate 3,816 of JASFYQ010000075.1, forward strand.
AATGATTTAGCAAAGAGTATTGTACATTGAATATTAGTCTTTAGTCCACGTATAACTGACAGAAACCGAATCTGCAAAACGCAGAGCATGGGGTTTATCAATTTTAACTTCGGCGTATAAAATAGAGCTATCCAATTGAATAATTTTCATAATTTCGGCTGCCATCTTTTCTAATAAATTAAAGCGATTGGATTCTACCTGTTTAATAATTTTTTTAGTTAATATTTTATAGTTACAGGCATCACTGACCTGATCCGATAGCATTGCTGTTGTCGCATTATAATTCAGGTCAATATTAATAATAACATCTTGTTTTTTTTCGAGCTCTTCTTGATTAAAGCCGATATAAGTTCGTAGCCGTAGGTTTTTTATATGGATAGTTATGGGATTCATAAGAGCTATAGTTATAATTTTTTTTATCAATAGTTGTTTTTTATAGGCTATTTAACCAGGGTTAAAAATTCAGTGCGAGTAGAGGGATCATTTCTAAAACTACCCAGCATCATAGACGTTACCATTAAGGAGTTTTGTTTTTCGACACCACGCATCATCATACATAAGTGTTTAGCTTCAACAATTACACCGACCCCACTGGCTCCAGTAACCTGCTGAATAGTATCAGCAATTTGTTTGGTTAAATTTTCCTGAATTTGTAAGCGTCTAGCATACATATCAACAATTCGGGCAATTTTAGATAAACCAATTACCTTTCCCTGTGGTAAATATGCTACATGGCATTTTCCAATAAAGGGTAATAGATGATGTTCGCATAGAGAGTATAGTTCTATATCTTTTACTAATACCATTTCATCATTATCTGACTGAAAAATAGCATCATTAACCACTTCATCTACATTTTTGCCATATCCATGGGTTAAAAATTCAAATGCCTTGGCTGCTCTTTCAGGGGTATCTTTTAAACCATCACGTTCAACATCTTCGCCAATTGAAGCAATTATTTGTTTAAAATGTTCTTTCATTATTATTATTCCGTTTATTTATTTTTTTATGTTACAGTTTTTGATGGTTTTACGTGTGTATAGATACAGGTAAGGGTAAAATACTAGCATCTCAAGGTTAAGGGAATAATTATTATGAGCCAGTCAAAAACAATTAATCAATTAATGCAGGAAAGTCAAGTCTCTTTTGGTACCAGTGGAGCACGTGGCCTAGTCAGTAAAATGACAGATCAAATATGTTATAGCTACACCCATGGATTTATTCAATTTTTAAAACAAAACCAACAACTTGGAGAGATCGAGTCTATTGCAATTGCAGGCGATTTAAGGCCCAGTACGGCTGAAATTATGAATGCCTGTGCTAAAGCAATTGAAGACTTTGGTATAAAGGTTATTAATTGTGGCTATATCGCATCCCCTGCTATTGCCTTATATGGTATTGAAAATAAGCTGCCAACTATTATGGTTACTGGAAGCCATATTCCCGATGATCGCAATGGCATAAAATTTAATACCCCCCAGGGTGAAATATTAAAAACAGATGAGCAACAAATTCGCGAGCAAGAAATATCAATAACAGCAGATTTATTTGATAGGCATGGAATGTTTACTAGTTTTGAGAACTATCTTCCTCTGTTTTCTAATAAGGCACAACAATTATACATACAACGTTTTATAGATTTTTTTCCTGCAAATACTCTTACAGGAAAAAAGCTGGGTATTTACCAGCACTCTGGTGTGGCTCGTGATGATATCACACATATTCTGAAAGCTCTGGGAGCAAATGTTACGGTATTAAATCGTTCCGATGTTTTTATTCCAGTAGATACTGAAGCAGTACGCGATGAGGATCATAAATTAGCTAAGCAATGGCAGCAACAATATCAATTTGATGCCATTTTATCTACCGATGGAGATGCCGATCGACCTTTAATCTGTGATGAAAATGGTCGCTGGTTAAGAGGTGATATCATTGGTATTTTATGTGCTCAATATCTTGGCATTAAACACCTGGTAACTCCAATCAGCTCCAATACAGCGGTTGAGAAATCACTATTATTTAACTCCGTTACTCGTAGTAAAATTGGCTCACCCTATGTTATTGCTGAAATGGATAAATTACTCAATAGCGGCAATACAAATATAGCGGGTTATGAAGCCAATGGTGGTTTTTTAACTGCCGATGATATTGAACTGAATGGAAAAGTATTAAAAAAATTACCCACCCGTGATGCACTGATAGTGATGCTGGCATTACTGCATTTAAGTAAAATGAAACAACTACCACTGTCTTTATTAGCCCAATCCTTACCACAGCGTTTTACTTATAGTGACAGGCTAAAAGCAATTGATAGCCAAATTAGCCAGAAAATTATACACGTTTATTTAGATAAAACTAATGGCAAAGAAAAAATTGAAGCTGATTTTGGAAGAGCTTTTGGGCAGTCAAATTCGGATAGAAGTAAATTATCCAGCCTAGATACTACCGATGGTTTACGGCTAACTTTTACTAATAATAATATTATTCATTTTAGACCCTCTGGTAATGCCCCTGAATTTAGATGTTATACCGAATCCAATAGTATGCAGCTTGCTCAGCAAATAAATGCTTATTGTTTAGAAAAAATACGTGAAATAGCACAGTCTTATAAATAAATTACCCCATGAAAAGCAATACGCTACTTTATTCCCAAGTTATCCAGCAAGTATATGATCAATTTGATTTATTAAAGACTCAACAAATTTCTTCGAATTATCATTGGCATAACTTACATATTCGAGTAAAAGCTATAGATTTAGAGGATATAAACTGGACTGAAGCAGATTATTACCAGAGCTTATCAGGCAAAAATTCTCACCTACATGCATATGGTTATTGCGCTGGATTTAGCGTAACAGGGCATTCTCGCGTTGAGCAACTGGATGCGTTTTATAAAAATTTTATAGCGCAGTGTTTATTTTTTGATATTGGCGAGGCAAAGCAGAACAATAATCCTATTGCCTATTGCCAACTTGCATTTGATGAAGACGATCCAATGTCAGGTACCTGGCAGGGCTTTGATAATAGCAAACTGGTTATTCCGCAGCTGATGTTTTTTCACCAGGCAGAACAAACCGATATTATAATCACGATTAAAAATACCATAAATGCTACCGATGATGGACAACTGCAACAGCTAGAGAAACAATTAAAAGAAATTTTAATTAAACCCGATTCCCATCCTATTAGTAATATCAATCCCCAATTTTATAATCAGGAGCCTGAGAAGTCCTTATGGAAACAACAGGCACATCAAATAAAGCAGCAACTTAAAGAAAATACGGATAGAAATTCAACCAATAAAATTGTTTTAGCTCGCAAGGTAATTTATCAGTTTTCCAGGCATTTTAATATTAGGCAATTGCTTAAAATGTTATTAAAAACCTATCCAGACTGTACCATAATAATGCTTAAATCATCAAAATCCTATCTAATAGCCTGTAGCCCGGAAGTTTTGGTTAAAGTATCAGAGCAGATTGTTTATTGTGATACCGTTGGCGGTACTATAGGTGGTAACCAGGCACAAGTTAAGGAAGCTAAATTAAAACACGAACACATTATTATTCGTGAACATATTCATCAGGTATTACAACAAAAATGCATTAATATTCAATTTCCTGAACAACCCAGTATTAAAAATTATTTGCATTTATCTCATCTCTATACCCATTTTTCTGCCCAGGCTAAAAAATCCGTAACTGTTTTAGAAATGGCCTGTTTATTACACCCAACACCTGCAGTTTGTGGTTTTCCCATTAATACCTCAAAACAATGGATTAAACAAAATGAAACCTTTAACCGAGGCTTATATAGTGGTTTTAGTGGTTGGTTAGATAAAAAAGGAGAAGGTGAACTGAATGTTATTTTACGCTGCGCCGTTTTAAATAATATGCAGCAGCAGAATAAACCAATACAACCAATAGAAGCTACATTATATGCAGGAGCGGGAATTGTTAATGGCTCTGATGAAGAGGAAGAATGGCAGGAAACTGAACTAAAATTATCCATGTTATTGCATTCCCTTAAACAACTGCATAATCAATAGGCTAAGACTATTATGCCCAGCAATTATAATTATTATCATGCCTGCCAATTGGTTAATAATCTGGTCAGTTTAGGGCTTAAAGATATTGTTATTTCACCCGGTTCTCGTTCTACCCCAATAACACTTGCGGCAGAACACCACCCCAATTTAAATTGTTATTATATTTTAGATGAAAGAAGCGCCGCTTTTTTTGCTCTTGGGCTGGCAAATAAGCAGCAACCAGTTGCTCTTTTAGCCACTTCTGGAAGTGCTATTAGTAACTGGTTTCCAGCTATTGTAGAAGCCAGTCATTCATTTGTACCTTTAATTTTACTCTCTGCTGACCGCCCTACTTCTTTGCAAAATGCAGGGGCTAATCAAACCATGAATCAGGTCAAAATATTTGGCTCTTTTGTGAGATTATTTTTACAATTAGATGAAATGCTGGCCAGCTTCCCATCCGAGAGTTTGTCCCGTAAAATCAGCCAGGCCGTATCAAGCAGTTTATGGCCTATAGCCGGGCCAGTACATATCAATATACCCATTAATGAGCCACTTATTGAAAATTATGAAAATATTATAGCTATTGAACAACAACTATTTAATCAGTCAGTTTTGGATAAAACCACTACTTATATAAACCAGGCGGAACTGCATTTATCAAAAAACGATTTAAAGAACATTACTAAAATAGTTAATGCCAAAAAAGGCATTATTATCTGTGGCAGAGAGAATTATACTCAGCAGGCAATAAAATTTATTCAGTTACTCAGCAAAAAACTCAATTGCCCTGTATTTGCTGAACCACTTTCTAATTTACGTTTCTCAGCAATTGATAATTTAATCGTTAATTATGATGCTTTTTTACGGCATAAAAAAGCAGCCGAGTTTTTTCAGGCCGATTGGATAATACGTTTTGGTCAGTTTCCAGTATCTAAAGCCCTGGAATTCTTTTTATTAAAACAGCAACAAACTCACTTTATAGTCTGTGATAATTATGGCTTATGGCCCGATCCTCTCAACCAGACTAATACCATGTTACGAGTGCATACAGAGTTTTTCTGTAAATCACTGAGCAAAATTAATCTAAAAAAAGCCGATAAACAATGGTTAAAACTATTTAAGCAAATCGATCAACAAAGCCATAAAATTATCAGGCAATATTTATTAAAGTTACAAAAAAACCAGCCAGTAGCTATCTATGAAGGACATATTATTACCCGTCTGATAAAAAAGCTTAAAAATAATAGTTTGTTATTTTCTGGTAATTCTATGCCTGTTCGCGATTTAGATACCTTTATGGATCAACCAGCGAATAAAAAATCCATTACCATCAAAGCAAATCGAGGAGTAAGTGGTATTGATGGTAATATTTCCAGCTTTATAGGCATGTTAGCAAATAAACAAAACTATTCTCAGGCTGTAGCTTTAATTGGCGATCTCACCTGTTTGCACGATCTGAATGGTTTAGCTCTTTTAAAACAATTAAAAAACAGTAATTTTCCTATTGTTTTTATAGTAATTAATAATAGTGGTGGTGGTATTTTTAATTATTTGCCTCAAAAGCAATTAGATTGTTTTCAAAAAGCCTGGTTATGTGATCAAGATATGGATTTTTCTTCTATTGCGAGTTTATATCGTTTAAAATTTGCACGGGTTACGCAACTGGCAGAATTTGAAATACACCTAAAAGCAGCATTATCTACCAAAGCTAGCAATAATGCGGTACATTTAATTGAGGTGGTAATTGATCAGGCAAGTAGTGTAAGCAAACACCATAGTTTATTTAAAAAAATAAAGGAAAGTTTAACGTGAGCAAATCTACACTTTGGTCTGATGCCAGCACTAGCAAATATTCTGACATTATATATCAACACGGTTGTGACCAAACTACCCATAGTATTGCCAAAATAACTATTAATCGCCCCGAAGTAAGAAATGCATTTACCCCCGAAACTATTAATGAGTTAATTGATGCCTTTCACCATGCCCATAGAAGCAGTGATATAGGAGTTATTATATTAACCGGCGCTGGCGATCTGGCTTTTTGTTCAGGAGGCGATCAACGTGTACGAGGCAATGATGGTGGTTATAAAGATTCTAAGGGTATACAGCATTTAAATGTATTGGAATTACAAAGGCAGATCCGCACCCTGCCCAAACCTGTTATTGCTATGGTTGCAGGTTATGCTATCGGTGGCGGACATGTTTTACAATTAATCTGCGACTTAAGCATTGCGGCTGACAATGCTATTTTTGGCCAAACTGGCCCTAAAGTAGGCAGTTTTGATGCAGGTTTAGGCGCAGGTATTTTAGCTCGTACCGTAGGGATAAAAAAAGCCAAAGAGATCTGGTTTTTATGCAGGCAATATAATGCAGAGCAAGCGCTAGCAATGGGTTTGATTAATACTATTGTTCCTCTAGAACAATTAGAGCAAGAATGTATCTGCTGGGCACAACAAATGTTACAACACTCCCCTACGGCTTTACGTGTGTTAAAGTCATCTTTTAATGCAGATACCGATGGTCTATCGGGAATTCAAGAGTTAGCAGGCAATGCAACGGCACTGTTTTATATGACTGAAGAGGGTCAGGAAGGACGTAATGCATATCTTGAAAAACGCTCACCAGATTTTAGCAAGTTTAATCGCCGCCCATAATATCCAGCTATTTTTTAACCACAATACTAATTTTTAACCACAAAACCAATGAAGCAAATTAAGTTATGGTGGCTTGCCATCAGACCCAAGACCTTATCTATTACGCTTTCTCCTGTTCTTTGTGCCGTGGCTTTAGTTTTTCATTACCAGGCCACTATTAACTGGCTAACTGCCGCTGTTATTTTAAGTTCGGCATTATTAATTCAGGTTGCCACTAATTTATTTAATGATGTTGCCGATTTTGAGCGCGGAGCGGACAATGCCCAGCGTATTGGTCCCTTACGTGTAACTGCTTCTGGCTTACTCAGTGCTACGCAGGTTAAAAATATGGCCTATGGCTGTTTTTTATTCGCCTTTATATTTGGAATTTACCTGGTATATATTGGTGGCTGGCCAATTATATTGATTGGTTTAGCATCCATATCTAGTGGTTATGCTTATACAGGAGGAATTAAACCCATTGCCTATAGCCCATTGGGAGAGCTATTTGTTATTGTTTTTTTTGGCTTAATTGCGGTAAGCAGCAGCGTTTATTTATTAAGCCCAGAAATTAGCCGCCTGGATATTTATAATAGTTTATGGTTTGGACTGGCACTGGGTTGTTTTGCCGCAGCTATACTTTTGGTAAATAATTATCGTGATTTAGAAGGTGATATAAAAGCCAATAAACTCACCCTGGTTTATTATCTTGGCAGAGACGTAGCAAAAATAGTTTATAGTCTATTAGTCACAATTCCCTATTTTATTATTTTATATTTATGGCTAGTAGGTGAGGTTAATTTATTAAGTTTATTGCTTACTTTTATCACCCTGATATTTGCCCTTAAACTAATACATACTCTTTATATCAGCCCCATTAATCAGCAATTAAATAAACTACTGGCTAAAACCGCAGTTTTACAATTACTTTATACTGTTTTTTTAGTTTTAGGAATAGCCTTAAATATTAACTAACTTGAATAATATTTTTTCTCAAGAATTTTTGAATCCACTCCGAAATAGAATAATAAACGATACCACCACATTAAACGCATTGTTTTAAAGATACCATTTTTTTCCCATTTTCTGGATGAGGTGATTATTTTTAATTTTGAGTTATAGGGCGGTGATTGTTTTTTAAGGCGAGCACAGAGTTCAATATCCTCCATTAAAGCTAAATCAGCAAAACCTCCTAGTTGTTCAAATGCTTCTCTGGTTACAAAAATCCCCTGATCACCAGTGGCAATTCCAGTAACCCGTGAGCGAAGATTCATCATAAATTCGATTACTCTTAATCCTTTATGGGCTCCGGATAAGACCACATCAAAGCGCCCCCAAACTAATTGACTTGATGAATTAAGGTTCTCAATTTCTTTAAAAAAAATTTTACTTAAATAGGAGTCTGCATGTAAAAACAATAAATACTCACCTATTGCATGTTTAGCTCCTGCATTTTGTTGAATTGCTCGGCCTTTTTCAGAGTGTATAATTTTATCAACACAGTTTTTTGCAAGCTTTAGGGTTTGATCGCTACTTCCTCCATCCACCAGAATCAATTCATATTCAGTAGCAAGCTGTTTATCACAAAGAATTTTTAAATTGTTTAGAAACTTAGAAATATGAACCGCTTCATTTAAAGTGGGAATAATAATTGAAAGTTTCATTATTATAAATTTGATTCAGTTTAACTTAATGCACCACCGCAACTACTACCACTCCCTGCAGTACAAGCATAACAGTGGCCAGCCACCTGTATGGGTATATGCTGATTACCTTCAGGATGATAGTCACTAATATGCAAAGGGTGCTGCTTATATTGTATCGGCAAATCTAACATTTGATTAAAGTCACAATCATAAATATAGCCCTTCCAATCCACACTGATTATAAATTTACACATCACTTGTTGTAAATTCTTCTCTACAAATGAGTCTTGCAATAAAGTCATATAGGGGATAAATTCTTTTTTTGACATTAACATACTGCCAAAGCGTTTTATCGGCTGATTGGTTATAGTAAATAATTGATTAAAAACTATATCAAAATGTGATAAGAGGTATTCCTTATATGCAACTTCGAGTTGTATTTGATCGCCTGGTAACTCAGCACCCTGAGGATTAAAAACCAGATTTAATTGTAATTGCGAAGCAGTTTTTCCATAGCCTTTTTGGTTTAACAATTGTAATACTTGTATGCTTTGTGCAAAGGTTCCTTTACCACGTTGGTGGTCTACATTTTCTTGCAGGTAACATGGCAGCGAAGCCATTAGCGTAACATCGTATTTAACCAGTAAATCAACCAGATGTTTATACTCGGGTTCATTTAAAATGACTAAATTCGTTCTAACAATAATTGAACAATTTAAAGCGGATAATTTTATAATTAATTGTTCAAACTGTGGATGCATTTCTGGTGCTCCCCCAGTTAAATCAATTTGTGTTATTTGGTATTTTTTAACAAAGCTTAAAAGCTGTACTATGGTTTTTTCTTCCATAACCTCAGTACGGTTTGGACTCGCATTCACATGGCAATGTAAACATTGTAAATTACATTTATAACCCAGATTAACTTGTAAAATTTGTAATCTGTTGCGAGAAATTTGAGGAAAATGTATGTCTTTTAAAAGAGGAAATGAATCTAACATATTAATTTAGCTTAGGCCGAAAAAACCAGTATTATAACAAAAATTAAAATATCAGAAAATGATAAGCTAAAAAAATTTGTAATTTAGCCTAAAAAGAGGAGTTATAAGAGCTAAAAACTCAGCCCAGCTATGAAGCAACCAGTATAAAAATTGAGTATGCCCCAAAAACTATAATGGCTAAACAAGTACTACAAATACTGTATTCAAAAATTCTATTAATTAAATTTATCATATATTTATACTAATTAACTTAAGAAATTTAAGTGTACTAGATAATTTTACAAATGAAAATTATTTTCTGATAAAAAATTGACCTATGTTAATTATTTCATGAAAATCATTATTCTTTCTTTATTTTGATCCGCTCTTTATTTTAATAATAGGAGATGGATTTTCAGGATCGGATGGACTGGTTAAATCAATAGAATCCGGTACTTCTGGAGCCTCAGTTCTGCGGCCAAAAATAAATGAAAATACTTTTTTAATTCCTGTCCAGAGTTTAGGCAAGCTCCAAATAAGTAATAAAATAAATACCACAAAAAATACTATAAATAGCCCTGGATGAGTTAGTGCTGTCCATACACCAGTAAAAACAGCAATATCTTCCATTATTGAAGCAGTCCAGTTAGTAACGGGTTCAGGTGAAGTATTTATCAACACCCGGGTTCCTGATTTTGCAGCATGGGTTGCTAATGAAACTCCCCCGCCTAAAATACCGGAAGCAATAACAATTGCGGGATTCATATCCCCCACAGCACCAGCTGCTAACATAGCTCCTGCAGGTACTCTAACCAAAGTATGAAGGGCATCCCAGCTACTATCTACCCCGGGTATTTTATCTGCTGTAAATTCAACCATATACATTAATCCAGCAGCAGCAATAACAATTGGAGATGCCAAAACCTGCAAATCGGGGGGTAAAACAATATCACCATTCATACCCATTACACCCAGCACTAATATTGCAGCATACAAATTAATTCCACTCGCCCAGGCTGCTCCCATAGATAAAGCAATAACACTTATTAAGTCTTGATACTCACCCATAACTAGTCCTTTGTATTTGCTTTTATTTTACTTTTCTAAAAAAAGTAATTAAATTTTTTCAAAAAAAAACCCTTATTATCTATTAGATAATAAGGGTTTTAAAGGAAGAATTAAAGCACCCGTTTAAACTTATACTTTAATTAATCTTTAACACATTGTTAATAAATAATTATTTCATTAACACAGACTTGTCAACCAAATCAACGTGAGCAACTTTCTTACAGGTCCACTTTTGTGTGGTTTTGTCATAAGTTG
>JASFYQ010000076.1:0-4307 GCA_045047105.1 Pseudomonadota bacterium
ATTGATGGTTGTCTTCCCATTTACCAAACTTATGCATGCTATTACCGTAGTTATGGCACGCTGGTATAGTGGTGTGAGCAATGGACGTAAATTAGCAGAACAAAAAGAAGGGAGAGAGTCATGAGCAAATTAACGCTTGAGCGAGGCATTAATGCTTTACGTGAGCAAATTGATGCTCCTGTAGCTGCCTTTTTTTCCAGTTGTGTACATTGTGGTTTATGTGCCGAAGCCTGTTTATTTTATACCGAAACGGGTGATCCTCGTTATACTCCGATTAATAAACTAGAACCACTGAAACGAATTTGGGAGCAGGAATATACTTTATTTGGTCGGGCAAAAAAAGCTTTGGGCTTTGCAAAACCGATAACCGATGAGTTTTTAGAGCAATGGGAATTGCTTATTTATGATGCCTGTAGTTTATGTGGACGTTGCAGTGAAGTCTGTCCAATGGGCATTGACATTTCCGCGATGATCCGTAAAACCCGCGAGGGTATGGTAGCATCTGGACATGCTCCAGAAGGATTAGTTGGTGCAAGTACCCGAGCCATTAAAATTGGTAGCCCCATGGGAATTAAACTTCCCGCACTAAAAGCACAGATAAGACATATTGAAGCCGACACGGGCTTAACTATCCCTATGGATATTATAGGTGCTGACTATCTGGTGTTACTATCTTCTATGGAAATTATTAATTTTCCTGAATATCTGGAGGCCTTAGCCAAAATATTTAAACAAGCTGATGTGAGCTGGACTTTAAGCTCTGATGCATTTGAAGCCACTAATTCAGGCATTCAAATTGGTTGCAGTGATATTGCACGAGTACTGGTTCAGCGTGTGGTTGATGGGGCTAAAAAATTAGCAGTAAAAACGGTTATCAGCCCAGAATGTGGACATGCCTATACTGCAATTCGATGGGATGGCCCTAATCTTATTGGCGAAAAATTTCCATTTAAAGTAGTACATATTTTAGAATTATTAGATGAGCTACGAATTTCAGGTAGATTAAAAGTCAGCTCTATGGAATCTATGTCTTTAACCCTTCATGATCCTTGCCAGGTAGTTAGGAAAGGTGGGGTAAGAGCACAGCCCGAAGCATTAATGAAAATGGTCAGTAGTGATTATAGGCCAATGCCAGATGTAGGGAAAATGAACTGGTGCTGTGGCGGCGGCGGCGGTGTAAGTGCAAATGAGCGTGCAGAAGAACTGAGATTACAGGTTTTTAAACGTAAAAAAATGCAAATTGAAACCAGTACAGCAGAAGCAGTGGTTACCTTTTGTGCCAATTGTCGATTAATGTTAGAAGATGGTTTGGAACATTATGATATTGATATGCCAGTATACGGTTTAACCGAAATAATTGCCGATCATCTGCAAGTAGATGAAGTAGAAAATGAAAAGAAAAATGATAAAGCAGGAGCAGAAAAATGAGTGAACGTGTTGTAGTTGATCCCGTTACCCGTATTGAAGGCCATTTACGCATTGAAGCGCAAATGGATGGCAATAAGATTTCACAGGCCTATTCATCAGGTACTATGGTAAGAGGAATAGAACTTATATTAAAAGGGCGAGATCCGAGAGATGCGTGGGCATATGCACAACGAATTTGTGGTGTTTGTACCTTAGTGCATGGGCTTTCTTCGGTGCGAGCAGTTGAAAATGCTTTAAATTATCCTATTCCTAAAAATGCTCAGATTATCAGAAATCTAATGGTTGCTTCACAATATATTCATGACCATGTAATGCATTTTTATCACCTGCATGCTCTGGATTGGGTTGATGTAGTATCTGCATTAAGTGCTGATCCAAAAGCAACATCACAATTAGCACAGAGCATTAGTAAGTGGCCCAAATCCTCTCCTGGCTATTTTTCAGATATGAAAGCCAAGCTAAAGAAATTTGTGGAAGGTGGCCAGTTGGGCATTTTTGCTCAGGGTTATTGGGGTCACTCTGCGTATAAGTTACCAGCAGAAGCAAACCTTATGGCAGTATCCCATTATTTAGAAGCTTTAGAGTGGCAGCGTGATGTAGTGAAGTTGCACACTATTTTTGGTGGTAAAAATCCACACCCAAATTTTTTAGTAGGAGGGGTTGCCAGTGCAATTGATTTAAACTCTGATTCAGCTATTAATGCTAAAAAATTAGCTCAGATTAAAACTATTATTGATAAAATGCAGTTTTTTGTAGAGCAGGTTTATGTGCCAGATACCATTACCATTGCCTCTTTTTATAAGGACTGGTTTAAGCGTGGAGAAGGTTTGGGTAACTTCCTTTGTTATGGTGATATGCCTGAAACTAATATGAATGAGCCTGATAGTTTTTTCTTCCCTCGCGGGGTTATTTTAAATCGGGATTTATCCATTATTCATCCTATTGATATGGACGATCCAAATGAAATTCAGGAATTTGTCAGCCACTCATGGTACGACTATGAACAAGGTAAAGATGTTGGCTTACACCCCTATGACGGTGAAACGGAACTGAATTATTCTGGGCCAAAACCTCCATATAAACACCTTGATGTCGAACAATCCTATTCCTGGTCAAAATCACCACGCTGGAAAGGTCAGGCTATGGAAGTAGGCCCACTAGCAAGAGTGTTAATGTTATATGCCAAAGGCAATGAAGCTACTATTGAGCTGGTAGATAAAACTTTAAAAACACTGGATTTACCTATTGAAAGTTTATTTTCTACTATGGGACGAACTGCGGCAAGAACATTAGAAACAAAATTATTAACCGATAATATCCAGGGCTGGTATCAGCAATTAATAAATAATATCAAGCTGGGAGATACCCAAACCTTTAATGAACAATTCTGGGAACCATCCAGTTGGCCTTCAGTTGCAAAAGGTGTGGGTTTTATGGAAGCGCCTAGAGGAGCATTGGGGCATTGGTTAGTTATAAAGGATGGCATAATTGATAATTATCAGGCAGTTGTGCCAAGTACCTGGAATGCTGGCCCACGGGATCATAATCAACAGGCAGGAGCGTATGAAGCGGCATTAGAAGATAATCATGAAATGGTTGATGTAAAAAAACCTTTAGAGATCTTACGCACGGTTCATAGTTTTGATCCATGTATTGCCTGTGCAATTCATGTTACTGATAAAGATGGTGATGAGCTGATTCAAATTAAAGCGCAATAGTAATTTTGAATAAAAACTACTGGATCTCAATTATATACAGGGGTTTAAAATGATAAGTATTAGCAATGATAAACAATTACGAAGCTATTTTGATTCGCTGGATCTTTTACAACAACGCTCTTTAGCATTAATATTTATTAATAATATCAGCTATTTAAATTCTGACGAACGTATTGAAAAGATTATTTCTGAAATACCTTTTTTTGCTAATAATAATGAAGAAGAAAGGCTAAATATTTACCAGAAAATTAAAACTATTATGATTAAAAGTTATACCAATTGTGGTAGTGAAACTGACTGGAAACAACAGGCTGAACATTTTGTAGCAGCTGCTGTTGTTGCTTGTTTAACACCTGAACAGTTTATCAGTAAGGGAAAAAGCATAGTTTGGAAAACGGCAATACAGGCAAGAATGGCAAAAAACTGTGAAATGATTGAAAAAGACAGTGCCGAGGTGGATAGTGAAGCAATAAAACAATACCACTTAGCAGAAGAATTTAGTGGCTCTGCCGATTAGAAACTACAACTGAGAGTTTATTTAGTTAATAGATCTCAATATATGTTATTTTTCCTTAGTTGTATTAATTAAATTGCATTGTCTCAAACTCGATCTGACAATTTTCTAAATTAATTGTGATGTAACCAGACAATCACTTTGTCTCAAAACGTCTCAAAACGTTAATTTCAATTTTTTTTAAAATTAGAATCTAGCTAAAAAAGCAGACATTTCAAAACTGATAAAATAGAGTTTTTTTTGAGAAATTTGTTGTATTGGTCAACTCACACTTTAGTAACACTGTAGACTTTTAGGAAGTGCTAATATTGTATAAATTATTGAAATAAGATTTTAATAATCTTATGGTAGAATGTATTGTTTAATTGAATCCTAACCGAGTCAATTCACACTTCCATCCTTTTGGATTATTCTTGGTGGTACATTGTCTATATTAATCTATTTATGCTAGTTCTATAATAGATGTTGTGTATAGCCCTGTGCGTTCTTGCTTATTAATAAAAATAATTGTTTAGCTTCTTTTCAACAATTGGATAAAAAATGAGGTCTATAATAATGAGAATAATAATTTTTACATTTTTGTGTATATTGTCTGGCTTTCTTTTTGCGTCTGAAAATAAATTGACTGAATTGACGGCAACAGAGGA
>JASFYQ010000077.1:0-21448 GCA_045047105.1 Pseudomonadota bacterium
CAGACAAATAATACTTTTACTTTTTTTTGTTTGTTCATTTTCTTGTTCGCCTGCATTCGTTTTTATTAAAAAAATCTATTTATTCATTATGTTACACTTATTTCTTATTTAAAACATTAGTATAAATAGTGATTTTTCAATTTTTTCATTTTATACTATTCTTCACTGTCCGGCAATATACTTGTATACAGACTTGTATACATTCTTATATGAAAAGGGAGTATACAAGAATGAATGAAAAAGAAATAAAATTGCTTAAATGGGTAAAAAACCAACAAATCCGTGTATCCGATGGATTATATATTAATCTGCGTTCTAGTAGTAAAACATTTATTGCAAGAAAAACCATCAATGGTAAAGTCTCTGTCATCACTATAGGTAAATATCCTGAAATTTCATTAAAAGAAGCTAAAGCCTTTATGGCTGAACTCAATAAAAAGAAAAATATCACTAATATGACGATTAGTGAATTAAAAGAAAAATACTATAATGAGCAAGTTGTACCTAAATCAAAAGTACCAAATCAAGTAGCTGGCTACCTCAATCATATTGAAAAAGAATTTGGGCATAAAAAATTAATTGATATCTGCCGAGCAGATTTAGTTCAGTTTATTCAAAACTATTCAAAAGATCGTGGTGCTCGTTCTGCAGACAGACTAAGAAGTTATTTAAAATTATTATTTTCTTATGCAGTTGAGCTAGGTGTATTAGATATATCTCCTATGCTGGGAGTTACTAAAAATATAACAGGTTATATTGCCATCGACCGAAAAAGAATTTTATCTAATGATGAAATACACATGGTTTGGGGATGGAAGAATAATGAAACAGGTTGGCAAAAAACAGAAGAAAATGTCAAAGTAATTAAATTCTTATTATTGACTGGTTTACGAATATCTGAAGCTCAGAAAGGCTATGTAGACGGTGATTACTTTCATATAGATGATACCAAAGGCAAACATTCAAAAACAGAAAAACGACCACATTGGGTATTTTTAACTGATACTGCAAAATCATTACTCCCTCTTCCAAAGTGTACGGCTACCAATATTCAGGCCTGGCTAAAACGCAAATTAATTGCTGAAGGTTACAAGTACAAGGATAAAGAAGAACGTTTTACCCCTCATGATTGCCGTCGAACTTTCACAACACTAGCAAATGAGAATGGTATTCTGCCACATATTGTTGAAAAAGTGGTGAATCATAAATTAGAAGGAATGATGGCTGCCTATAATCATGCTGAATATAAAGATGAGCGGATTGAAGCTTTTAAAATTATTGAAAAAGTAGTTGATAGCATTCTTAAAAACAATGACAGTAATTTACAAAAAAACTCTTAAAATTGCAGTTTTATAACTTTTTTAGATTTATTTAAAACAATTTTAAATAGCAACTTTTAATTTTATTATTAAAATACAACACTATAATTTATTTTTCGTGAACCATAAAAAAATATGCTTACTAGTTAGGTAAATGGGATAATTTTAAACACCCTCTAAGAGGCACATGGGAAAACCCCAAAGGTGTAAAAAGAAAAAGAGGAATTGGAGGAAGAAAAATTATTGCGACTCCAAATTCTAAATAAGAAATGGAGCTAAATTTATATGAATAAAATATAAATTAAACAAATATGCGGGGGTGTGGGGGATGCTTTTCCCCCACAAAATTGGTTATTTACATCAGCACCAGAATAACCTTCTAAAATTACAAAAATATTGATTATTCTAAAGTTAATCATATATACTATCATTATGATAGGTAATAATTAAAATGGTTAAAAAAACGAATATCTCAAATATTCTTCCTGATAGCCTAGCATTAAAAATTATTCGTGATGTTGCAAGCTCTGAAGATGGTCGTTTAATTATTACTTTTCACGCAAAGAAAAGAATGCTTGAAAGAGAAATAAATATAAAACAAATAACTTCTGTAATGAAATCTAGGCGTACCCGATGGATAGAAAGACCTTGCCAAGTTCCAAGTGGTGATTGGGAATGCAAAATTCATGGGGCATCCGCAGGTAAAGTTATTGAATTAGTTTTAGCCATTAAATTACCTACAACAGATACCGATGTTGCTTTAGTAACTGTTATTGATAAAACATTAACGAGATAAATTATGAATAAGTCACATTACCATTACACAGAAAGCGGGCTTGATAACATCTATTTAAAAAATGGTTTTGTTATTAGCAATGATCCCGTTTATGGGGAAGGCGTTTCAATTGTAGCAATGGACTCTTTGCATAAAGTAATTAGTGATGGTTTAACACATTTACCCAGAATATTAACAGGTAAAGAATTTCGCTATTTACGAATTGAGTTAGATTTATCACAAAAATCTTTAGCTAGAATGTTAGGAGTAACCGATCAAACCATTGCAAGATGGGAAAAAGGTGAAGTACCCCTGCCCCAATCCAATGATTTACTTTTAAGACTAATTTATAAAGAAAAAACTGAGGGCTGTGGTAAAGTCTCCACTCTCATTGATCAGTTAACTGATATTGATCAAGAATCAACAATGCAGGTATTTCTTGAAGAATCTGAACACCAGTGGCGAATGGCTTCTTAAAATCATGATTGTATACAGTTTTGTATACAAAATTCTTGAAACATAATAGTATGCTTATTTATTGTATATTTCCCATACAGACAAATAGCACTTTTATCCTTTTTTCTTTACCCATAATTTCAGTTTATTCTTGATTTTTGTTTTTATTAATCATTCACCATTTATTGATATTTACTTTTAAAGTGATTGGGATATACTAAAACAGTCTGTTTTTTAAAAAATTTTATAGACTAATATAATTCTAATAAAAAAAGGGGTGTTAATTTATGATTAAAGATAAAAAATATTCTACTCTTACCAATGCCATTATTTTTGGTTTAGTTTTTTCATTTGCTGCTTTTAGCAGCAGTGTAATTGCAACCGAATCAACGCATGAAAAATGGGGATATCAGGGGGAAATAGGCCCTGCAAATTGGAGCAAGTTATCCAAAAATTATTATGCATGTAATAATGGCAAAAATCAGTCACCGGTTAATATTGATAATACCATTGATGGAAAATTACCCAGTATTCCCTATAACTACTCTATTTTAGTCGGAGAAAGCATTAAAAATAATGGACATACTGTTCAAGTTAATATACGTTCTGGTGGAGAAATTGAAGTAGATGACAAAAAGTTTACTTTAAAACAGTTTCACTTCCATGTTCCCAGTGAAAATACCATTAACAAGCGCTCCTTTCCTGCCGAAGTACACTTTGTTCATGTCAGTGAAGAGGGTCAGCTAGCAGTTATAGCTATGATGTATACTTTAGGTGCTCCTGATCCCTTATTATGGAATTTAGCAAGAAAAATTCCTTTTGAAAAAGACCAATCCTTTGCTTTAGGCTCTAAAGATTTGAGCGTGCTTGAAACTGATAAAGCGCTTAAAGCTTATATTCGTTTTAATGGCTCTTTAACAACACCTCCCTGTTCAGAAGGTGTTATCTGGCTGGTTAAAAAACCCTACTTAAATATTTCGATGCAACAGCTAAATTTATTACAAAAAGCCCTGAAACAGCCTAATAATCGCCCTGTTCAAGCCATTAATTCACGTATAATTATTGATTAAATACTATGCGTGGCTGTAGGCGATTTACTTAGCTTGAATAAGCCGGGTTATCTCCTCAGCTGGCAGGGGCTTTGAATAAAAAAAACCCTGAGCTAAGGGGCAGCCTTGCTGGAGCAGAAATTCAGCCTGCTCTTTTGTTTCAACACCTTCTGCTATAACATCCAGTTTAAGACCATCAGCAAGAGCAATCACAGCACGTGAAATTCCAATATCATCTCTATCAAAAGGAAGCGCTTTAACAAAGGATCGGTCAATTTTGAGTTTAGATATAGGCAAATCCTTAAGGTAGGCCAGTGACGAGTACCCAGTTCCAAAATCATCCAACGCAATATGAAAGCCCATTTTATGGAGTTCATGTAAACACTTGATTGCATTGTCACTCTTGGTCATAAAAAAACCTTCTGTTACTTCCAGATCAATCCACTCAACTCGACATTGATTCTTCTCTAATAATTGTTTGATATCTGTTGTGATATCGCCACTGAACAATTGTTTTCCTGACAAATTAACAGCAATACATCCCGGCTCAAGACCATCATTGTGCCACACAACGGCTTGTCGCATAACCTGATCAAGAATTTGTTTGCCTAATTCAATAATTTGCCCAGATTCTTCTGCCAGTGGAATAAAATCAACGGGTGAAATAATACCCAGCTCAGGATCCTCCCAGCGAACTAAAGCTTCCATACCGACAAGTTTACCACTGGCAATCTCATATTGTGGTTGATACCAAACGACAAAATGCTTGTTTATCAGAGCATTATGCATAGCATTTTCAATCTCTACTCGTTTAAGCGCCCGATGAGTAAGTTCCTCAGTATAAAATTGAAAGGCATTACGCCCCTGCTCCTTTACTTTAAACATGGCGGAGTCTGCATTACGTATTAACATCTCAATAGAATCTGTGTCCTGAGGGTAAAGACTAATACCTATACTGGGGGTAATGTAATAGTTTTTACCATTGATATTCATTGGTCTTTGAACCGCATGAATTACTTTTTGTGCTACCGTAATGATAACATCAATACTGCTGAATGATGAGAGGATAATAGTAAATTCATCTCCTCCAATACGGGCAATAGTGTCATCAGCACGAATACATTGCTGTAGATTTTTAGCCGTTTGAATCAATACTGCATCACCCACACTATGTCCAACACTATCATTAATTTGTTTAAACTGATCCAAATCGATAAAGAGCAGGGCAAATGGTTCTCCTGTTCTTTTTGACTTCAGGCTTGCTTGTTCTAAACGGTCAGTAAAGAGCAGCCGATTAGGCAGCGAGGTCAGTGGGTCATGATGTGCCAGATGAGTAAAATGTTGTTTTTTTTCTTCTAATTCATTAGCAACCGTTTTAAGATATTGGTGCTGCTTTTTGATTTCGTGCTCTGCTTGATGGCGAAGTTTTATTTCATGGAGCAAGGGGCGAATAGTTAGATACTTAAAAAGATACCAGATAGTAACCCCCAACATCAGGGTAGCAATGGAGCTTACCAGTATAAGTTGTTGTACCAATGTCTTAAGTAATTGACTAATTGATGTTGCCTCACTGGAAATATTGAGCCAGTAGGTTTCATCATGTAATATAATAGCAACAGAGTGAGATACAATTTCAGATTTATCTATAGCAGCATCCACACTTTGACGTTGAAAATCAATAATAGAAAACCCATTATCACTTTTAAGGCTGAGACTGATGACAGGCTTTCGTTCCTCTCCCCAGCGCTTAAAAAACCATTCAATTAATGCGTAGTTTTCAGTAATAAGTGATTCCTTTGCTAATTGTGACAGTAGTTTCAGCTCAGTTTGTTGTGATTGCGAAAAGGCATCAAATAAGATATTGCGCTGTTGCTTATAGATGTAAATATTACCAATAACCAGAAAGCAGCTAAAAAGTAGGATAAGACCAAACAAGGTACGGTGGAAGGTTTTATTTATCACTGTAAAAAACTCTAACTAGCTATTATTTTATATTTGTGGGTGGCTTAAATGAAAGCAGTTTTCTCAGCTCAGCATATTCTTCTATATGAGCAGGAATAATTGCGGTTGTTCCTTTTTTTATCTTTTGTAAAATTCTTTTAGCGTTTACGGTATCCGCAGTTTGAAGGTGAAGATTTTGTAGTAAATCACGTAACTGCTTGAATTGTTTTTCAGGTACTTTAGGTGTCGCAATAAACGGATGACTAGGGATATCCGGAGTCCATTGAAGTGCTTTCAATCCACGTGACTGGTATTCATTAAAAACCTCTTCTTTTATTCCCCCTGCATCATATTTTCCCATTAAAACAGCCAAAGCTACATTATGGTGATTTTTTAAATGTGTAGCATTTTTAAGTTCGTCCAGTTCAATTCCAGCATTTACTAATAAACGCTGGGGGACCAAAGTGCTGAGAGTGGAGTTAGGATCACCAAATGCAAACCGTTTATCTTGCAATTGGCTTAGTAAAGTAAAAGGGCTATCCTTACGGATAATAATGGCACCACGAAAAGTGCTTTTACCTGAAAAACTCAGCCTGCCAAGGAGTTTATAAACATTTTCTGCCTCTGTTAATTTGATATAGGATGCTGGCCCTATATAGGCAAAATCAACTTTCCCCTGACGGATAGCATCAATATGCTCCTGATAACTGGTGGCAACCCGAATATGGATATGGTAGCCCATCTGGCTACCCAGATATTCAGTTAACGGGCTAAATCGTTCCAAAAGTGTAGTGGCATGAAGGTAGGGATGTACCCCAAAAATTAATTCTTTCTTTTTATGGTCCGCCAGGCCAGGCGAAGCATTAAATAATAGGAGTAAAACAATCATTAGAAAAACTGTCTTACTTGCATTCCACAGTAGCATTTTATTTGCTCCTATCAAATAAATAACAACATTGTAGCATGGGGTATTTTTTGAAGCTAGAAGCCTTAACTCAAAATTAAACCTTACTCAGAATAAATCAAGATAAAACCAACAGCCTATTGATTTTATCTGCTGCTCTACCTATAGTAAAAGCCTAAATATTCCAGTCTAAGTAAAGAAGATATGCCAATAAAAAACATAAAAACGGCTAAAAACATTAACGCCTATCAGCACATTTTTTTATTAAGCCATATGCGGGCAAATACCAGTCTAATTAGCCATATTTTAGGATCACATACTGATATAAATGGTTATTATGAAATGCATTTAAGTTATTTGGAGGCTGCTGATTTAGATAAACAGCAACATGAATATTGTATAAAAAACGCTCTAAAGCAGGATAGTAAGTATTTATTTGATAAAATTTTACACAATGCTTATGCCTTAGAGCTTACAAATTTAACTGCAACGCAGATTAAAATTCTGGTATCTATTCGCCCTGCGGAGCAAACAATTAAAAGCATTATTAATTTGTTTGCTCAGAAAAAAACTCAACATAGCTATGCTGATGTTGAAAATGCCAGCCAATATTATATTCAGAGGATTAAACAATTGGCTGAATTCTGTAAATCTAATAGGGATGGATATTACTACTTTGATGCAGATATAATCCGCACATCCCCTGAAAAAATTCTTAAAGCAATGCAGCAGTGGCTTTCTCTTAGCACACCATTAACAGAACAATACCAGATTTTTTCACAGACAGGAAAACCCCGGGCTGGAGATTCTTCTGTTAATATGAAACAGGGTGAGATTGTTAAGCAGCAAAGCAGCTATGCAGATATAGAGATATCTGAACAGCTTTTACAGCAGGTATTAGCTACAACGCAGGAAAATAAACAATTCATCAAAAATTATGCTATCGAGTCGCTGACTATATAAGTTTAATTGCTAACTACTCAGCTGTAAAATATTGCAGCATTTGATCCCATGCACTGCGATCACGATGATAATTTAATAAAGCTTCAATCATAGAGTCCACTCTTTTTTGCCGATGTTGAGGCGATAAAATTTGTTGATATGCGGTGGAATGCTCACCAAAATTAAATTGGATATTTTTAATAAATTGCTGTAATTGACAAACCGACGGCGCCGCAACTTTATCTTTATTCCACCAATGTTGTTGCTTATTAACTAAACCCGATAATTGCTGACATTTTAGCTTAACATTCTGGTGCTTGTTTTCATACAAATCCAATAGCTCCTGCTCTACTATTTTAAAGGTTTTGGATAAGATCTGTTGATTAAAATCTTCACTTGCTAACCCTTCTTTAGATAAGCTTGCTACAGAAAAGAGCATTAAATCACCAAAAAATTGCCGCTCAAATTCATCACTGAGATCAATATTTTCAATATTATCTTCCACTCCAGGTCTAAACTCATCCTTAAAATGAGTCTGTAATGTTCGCGTATGTAACATAGGTAAATTAGAGCAAGCAAATTTTTCCTGAATTTCTGCCTGTATCAGTCGCCCAGATGTTGGACCAGACATTCTTAAACGCAGTTTACCAAAAGCAATAATGTATTTTAGGCCATCCAGTGTGGTGATATAGTTTCCAGGATATATAGTGCGGGCGGGCTGGATATCAGTAAGTGGTGCCGAATAACTAAAGTAGGTTTTACGGGTAAGGTGCTCACCAAAAAAGAAATAGTTAATGCGATCAGCAAAAGATTTTAGGCAAGCGATATGATCATGTTCTGAGTTTAGCGGGCAACAATAATCATAACTTTGTTTATGCCCTTCAAAGCCAAAAAGTTGTGCCATATCATGATAGGCTGCATCACTGGGTTTAACTCTGCTTTGGGGATGAAACTGGCATTCTTGCAAAGACTTGTAGTCAGATAATTGTTGCAAAAATGCAATTACATCATCCATAAAATTAACGGCCATAACAGAGGGAGATACAGGAGGGTCACCCACCAGTTTTCCCGTTAACATGGCAATATTATTTTCATTAAAAATGCGGTTGATATAATAAAAGTAATTTAAGGCACATACGGCTCGGTCGCCATCCTGAGCAGGCAGGTTAACTTGAAAAAGTTGATCGCTATCTACAAAAAAGTAGAGCATTGGTTGTGATTGTTTTTGCTTGCTCAATTGTAAGGCTTTTAGATAACTTAAATTTCGAGTAATAGCCTGCCCTTTAAGATAAAAATTTTCCCTGGCTGGGTCGCCAATAATTGAACTTACCTGCTGACGCAATTCAGTGGGGATTTCTAACATCAACTGATATTGCTCCAGCTGTCCATAATGGTGAACCTTTAAACCTTTTTTGCAATATTGCTCAGCCAGTTTAATATCTTCTTGAATATGTATTTGTTCTTTGGAGTCTTCAACAATTACTACGGTTATTTTAGAATAAAAGCCGTTATTTTTTCCCCCATAGGCATATTGTTTACAGAGCTGAAAAATACTTTCAAGACACGTATTTAAGTGTTTAGGGCGATCAGCAATTGTAATGCTTAAAATAAAATCATAACGATTGTCTATAGCTGACTGACTGAGAATAAGTTCTTGCTCTCGAAACAAGCTCTGGTAGATTTCCAGTACTTTATCAAAATTATCAGCCTCCCATAAAAAATTTTCGACTATGGGATAAGTTTGATCGTATAGGCAAAGCAGAGATGCTTGATCATTACAATTTTCCAACTTAATTAATTTTTCGAGCTGAGCCTCATAATCAAGATATTTAGAGATTTGGGCTGGATATTGTTGAAAGAAGTCTAATAGTACAGTCATAACATCATTTTTTATTTATAGTACCTGGGAAAGGAACGCGCCGAGGAAGTATTTCTAACGGTTTGATGAATAGCCAGGAAATATATCTCTATCAATCATTACCTCAATTAAATTAATAGAGGTTTTAAAATCTAAGCGTTCTAATAAACCATTAATATCTTTTTCAGTTTCAACTTTATAATAATTAATAGCAAAAGATTTGGCTAATAATTCATAATCGGGATTAATAAAGTCGCAATTAATATAACGTTTATCATATTGCTGAGACTGGTTTTTGCGGATTAATCCCATGCATGCGTTATTAAATAATACAATGTTTATAGGCAGTTGATAGTTAACTGCAGTCATAATCTCCATGCAGCACATTTGAAAACCACCATCACCTATAATAGCAAAAACTGCTTTTGGTTCTGCTTTTTTAGCCTCAAAGAAGGAGGCCCCAATAGCCGCAGGAATAGCATGACCTAAAGAGGAGATACCTGAATTTGGAAAGTAACTATTTTCTGTTGAAACATTAAAAAAGTTTTGCGAAAAAATAAGATTATCATCAAATATAATAAGATCTTTGGGGAAATAAGATTCCAGAGCAGAAAAAAAATGACTGACTAATAAAAAATCAGCGCGAAGAGCGGATATTTCTCTTGCTGAAATATCATCCTTATTTCTAAGCTCAGTTTTTTGCTTGCTCAATTCAGTATTTAGATCAGGTAATTCTTTGGCAGGTATTTCCAGTAGTTTAAGTTGTTTGATCAGAGTATTTAACACCACACTTAAATCACCTAATATTGCAACATCTGCTTTAAATATCTTTTCTAGTTGCTCAATATTATTATCTATTTGTGCAATTTTTTTATTTTTTAGCAGCTTATCGTTCCAGACATAACTGGTACGTTCATTAAAACTGGCGCCTAAAAAAATAATCAGGTCAGCCTGTTCCAAAATATAATTATATGCCAAACCATAGGAAGTAACCCCCAGACTACCCAGAGACAAATCTGCATGTTCATTAAAAAGCCCTTTACCCTTAAGGCTGGAGGTAACCGCTATATTCATTATGTCACTCAGTTCTGCAACAAAACTTTGAGCACCAGAAACTATACAGCCATAACCTGCAACAATTACAGGAGTAGACGCCTGTTGAATAAGTTTAAGTAAATCATTTGTAGCAGTAACATCTTCATGCAGTTGATGTATGGTTTTACTGGTTTTAATTTGCTCTAGCAGGCTATCATCAACCAGCTCTTTTTGAATATTATATGGAAAACTTAATAAAACCGGGCCAGCAGTATCTGAAAGTAATATTTTTGCAACACGATTGAGCACATTTGCCAGGTAATCAGTCCGCTCAACCAGTTTATGGTATTTAGTAATACTATGGAATAAAGCCATTTGGTCAATACTCCCCCCTTCTCCCGAGCTTTCTTGCAATCCACCCTTGCCAAAGATATGTGTTGAGGTTTCTCCAGTGATAATAAAAATAGCTTGTTTATCTGCATAGGCATTAGCAATGCCTGTAATCAAATTTGTAGCACCAGGGCCTGCGGTGGTAATACAGGCAGAAATTTTACTCGAAGCTTTAACATAACCTCCAGCCATAAATGCAGCACCTTGCTCATGTTTGGCTAATACGGTTTTTATATTGGAATCATATAAACGATCATACACAGGCAGGATATGCGCACCAGGCATACCAAAAATATGGTCAATCCCCAGACGCTCCATGAATTGGACAACTAACTCACTTACTGTAATGTTCATAAATTTAGTTTTTTAATTCTAATTATTAATTTAACCTGCTGTGCATTATATTTTTATTAAGCTCTCACTTCCATAAAAAATAACTGAGCTCTGTACTTAATTAGTTGAGCTTAAAAACTATAATAATCAAGCCAAACTAAGTAATCACTAAATTTTAACCTTCTCCATAATAACTTTTATACCATTGAGCAAATGCTTTGATGCCCTTATCTACGCTAGTAGAAGGTTTATAACCTACATCTCGAACTAAGTCTTCAACATCAGCAAAAGTATCTGCTACATCACCAGGCTGTAATGGCAATAAGTTTTTCTCTGCTGTTTTACCTAAGTGCTTTTCCAGAGTCTCTATATAAGTCAGTAACTCCACAGGTTGCTGATTACCTATATTATATATTCTCCATGGTGCCGGGCTGGTTGCAGAATCTGGATTTTTACCATCCCATTGAGGATTAGGCTCTGCAACATTGTCTAATACATGGATAATACCTTTTACTATATCATCAATATAGGTGAAATCTCTGCGGTGTTTGCCATAGTTATAAACATCTATTGATTCACCTGAAAAAATAGCCTTGGCAAATTTTTGTAAGGCCATATCAGGTCTATCCCAGGGCCCATAAACGGTAAAAAACCGTAATCCGGTAGTTGGAAGTTGATATAAATGGCTATAGGTATGGGCCATTAATTCACCTGATTTTTTAGAGGCAGCATACAAAGATATAGGATGATCTACATTATCATGAATAGAAAAAGGCATGCTTTCATTTAATCCATAAACAGAACTTGAAGAAGCATAAACCAGATGTTTTACTTTATTATGTCTGCAGCCTTCTAGAATATGTGCAAAACCAACAATATTGCTATCAACATAAGAAAGGGGATTTTCTATTGAATAACGCACCCCGGCCTGAGCTGCCAGGTTCATCACTTTATCAAACCGTTCCTCTGCAAACAGAGCTTCCATTGCCTGCCTATCGGCAATATCCAGTTTAATAAAACGAAAACTACCTAAATTAAATAATTTTTTAGACTGTATAAAATCTTCTATGCGTTTTAACCTTGCTTGCTTTAAACTTACCGCATAATAATCATTAAGAATATCAATGCCTACCACATCGTCACCGCGAGCTAATAGTCCTTCTGATAATTTTGAGCCGATAAATCCAGCAGCACCTGTGACTAATATTTTCATTTGTTTTTTTTCCATTTGCAAAGCAGTTTGCAGTTTGCAGTTTGCAGTTGAATAGTAGCTTTTGTATTTTTAGAAAATAATTTTATTACAAAAAAAACAATTATAATATTAACTTGGAATTATAAAAATATCCCGAATAGAAGGGCTTTTTTTTACAAAGAGTACCCGTAATAATGTTGTACCTATCATAAATCTGTAATATTACTCAGTTAACATCAATGCTTTTATTTTATTGATGGAGACAAAAGTATGAAAATTAGCCGTTGCTTGCTGAACTTAAGTGTTGCCTTTTCTATTGGACTTGGAACTTCAGGTCTAGCCTATTCTAGCATCCCTTCTCAGAGTGTGATTGATAATTCAAACCAGATTTTTAACTGGGCAGAAAAAAATCTTTTTAATTTATTTGGCACCAAAGAGAGCTTCTTAGCAGATAATTCACAATCCTTAACAACTGAGTCTGGCTGGGTCTATCGTTATTATCCCAGTCTGAATAACTACATTGGTGTTATAGACAACAATCTTTATGTGGCAGGTTCATCTTTTGGTTCAGGGCCGGCTAATCCTGTATGGATGATGTCGGTACCTACTGCATTACCTATAATTAATGCAAATATAAACTATATAAACAAGGTTAGCTCAGCAGGAGCACAATTACCTTTTACTGTTTTACGAAATGATTTAGGTGGTAGTAGCCCATTTGAAGTTAGAAATGGTGGTTTTGGATCAGGAGCTACAGCACATCCAACTAAACCAAACCAGTTTTATGCGTTAACCGATAGAGGCCCCAATGCATCTTATACTGGAGCTGAAGGTAAAGGTAAAATATTTCTTACACCGGATTACACACCCAGAATAGGCCTTTTTGAAATAGCTTCTGATGGAAGCACTACATTACTAAAAGAGATCTTATTAAAAGATAGAGAAGGTAATCTTATCTCAGGGCTACCAAACACCAATGCATTAGGAGGCACAGGTGAAGTTCCTTATGATGTTAATGGCAATGCAATCAAAAATTCTGATGGCAGTATAAAATTGGATGACTACGGTTTAGACTCAGAAGGCATTGCGGCACTCAATGATGGTACATTCTGGATCAGTGATGAATATGGCCCGCATATGGTGCACTATAACGCTAATGGTTTAGAGATCGCACGTATAAACCCATTCCCTGCTGATAGCCGCAATATTCACACCTTGCCAGCAGAGTTTGCAAACAGAAGGGCCAACCGTGGCATGGAAGGACTTGCTATCACTCCCGATCAAAAAACTCTGGTGGGGATTATGCAGTCCACTATGTACAACCCTTCAAAAGCGGTTAAAAATCTTGATCTCACCCGAATTGTAACAATTAACATAGAAACTGGAAAGACCGCTCAATACCTCTACAGACAAGAATCAGCCACTCGATCAAATTCCGAAATAGCAGCCTTAAGTGCCACAGAGTTTTTAGTTATTGAACGAGACGGTGATTTACTAAACGGAGGTTCTGAAGCCGCTAATCCAAAAACACAAAAACACGTATATAAAATTGATTTAAGTAGCGGAACCAATATTGAAACAGTTCAACTTGCAGATGGATTGGTTCAGGATGAGAGCTTAGGTTTAACCATTGAAACTCAAACATTAGAAGAATTTGTACTTGCAGAAGGTTGGGAAGCATTAATAAATAAAGGCATTAAACCCGTTCAAAAATCAAAAATCCTCGATATGGTAAGCAAGAATGGATACCCACATGACAAAATGGAGGGTCTGTGGCTTATTGATGCCAATACGCTTGGCATATTAAATGATGATGATTTTGCCACATATGCAAGTGGCGGAGTGGTAAAACAAAAATATATTAATGCAGAAAAAACTCAAATAGATTCAGGTACGGTATATGTTGTTAATGGACTTAATCTAAGTGAACAAGTTAATAAAATAGCAAGCTATAATACCGGAATTTTTAATCAATCTTCCGCTGAAATTGTCAGCTATGACAGTCAGTCAAAAAAACTATTTGTAACCAATGCCAGCACCAATAGCATCGATGTATTAGTACTAGCAGACACAAACTTAACCAAAGAAAAAAGTATTGAGCTTTCCAGCTATGGCGCAGGAGTTAATAGTGTGAGTGCTTATAATGGTTATATTGCTGTTGCTATGCAGGCAGAAAACAAACAAGATAATGGCACAATTGAATTTTTCTCAGCAGATGGAGTGCATTTAAAAAGTATAATAGCAGGTGCTTTACCGGATATGGTCACATTCTCTAAAGATGGCTCTGTGGTGATATGTGCCAATGAAGGTGAACCAAGTTATGATTATAGCAATGATCCCAGAGGCTCGATAACAATTGTAGACTTATCCGCAGGAATAAGCGAAGCCACAGGAACAACTATTGATTTTACCGGTGTAACACTACCTGCAAGTGGTATGAAATTCTACAATAGTGATAAATTGGCTGATTTAGAACCTGAGTATATTGCTATTAATGATAATGCCAGCAAAGCCTATGTAACCCTGCAAGAAAATAATGGTATTGCTATCGTTGATATAGCCAGTAAGTCTATTGATAAAATAGTAGCCTTGGGTTTTAAAGACTTTTCTCTGCCAGGTAATGAAATTGATGCAAACAAAAATGGGGAGATAAAACTCACTAATGTAAATGCATTTGGCATGTACCAACCCGATTCTATTGCAGTTTATAGTGTTAATGGGCAGGATTATCTGGTCACAGCCAATGAAGGTGATGCTCGCGAATACGATGCCTACGATGAGGAAACCAAAGCCTCTAAATTAACTATAGACCCCAGTTTAGATACCACTGGTTTGAGTGATAGCGTTCGCGTCACTCCAGAATTAGGCGATACCGATGGTGATGGTGATTACGATCAACTGTATATGATGGGCACACGCAGTTTTTCTATCTGGGATAATCAGGGACAACTGGTATTTGATAGTGGCAGTGAATTAGCCAGACAGGTTCTTAGTGCAGTAGGAGATTATAATTTTAATACCCGTGTAGATGGTACCGATAAAACAGAAGATATAGCCGAGCTTGATAATAAAGGAAGGCCTTATTATATGGTTGGGAATACTGCTTACTTTTTTGAAGGCAAGGACGCACGTAGTGAGAAAAAGGGGATTGAACCTGAAGCTTTAACATTAGGTACAATCAATGGAAGCACTTATGCATTTATTGGATTGGAAAAACAGGGTGGTTTTATGATGTATGATATCAGCAACCCTGAAAAACCCAACTTTGTAAAATATATTAATCATATTGATTATAGCAAAGCACCAGATAAAGCAGGTGATCTGGGCCCAGAAGGCATGGTATTTATTCCTGCAAGCCAAAGCCCTAATGGGAAAAATCTGCTGGTAGTAGCAAATGAAGTCAGTGGTTCCACTAGCGTTTATGAAGTTAAACAATAACCCCGTGGCAATAAAATAGAGAATTCTCTTTATTTTATAAAGACAGAAGAGGGATTTAAAGGTCAGTTATAAAAAAATTAACTCGATTTTTAAATACCTCTTTTGTTTTCTGCCATCATTTCATAAGTTTTACTCAACGCCTTAATAATAGACATTTAAAATGTATTACAAGCAGTTATAGTCCCCTGGTTTAAGGCAATATTAAACCCTTTAACACCTTGCTCAGAACTACCATGAGTAAACGAGTCTGGACTAACTCGCCCAAATACCCGCATAACAATCTGCCTGCAATTCTAGTTTAACCGAGAGTTTATTTGCATTAACCTTATTCAGCTTTTGTTTAGCCTGATGCACTGTTGTTGAAGTAGCTAATAAGTTTTGCACATGGTGTCCTATTTCATGGGCAAGTACATAGGCCTGCACAAAATCACCTGGAGATTTATATTTATTATCTATCAATTACTGAGCACAGAAATAAAAGAGGTAATTTAAATATATCAGGCTACTTTACAAGTAGTAATATGTTTAAGACATTATTGTGAATTTAGAGGTGAATAGCTTTATTAAAATATCTAGTTATGACATAGTAAGGCCTTTTTGATAAACCTGAATATTATTCTAATAAATCCATGAATATAGAAAAGCACTGGGAATTCTTTAATAAATTTCCCCTTATAAACTTTGACTCTGGAAGCATTTTTTTTACAGGGGTTAATAGTAGTGGCTTAGAAAAAAAATACAGTATAAAGGATATAGATCCCGTTATTATAAATGCTCTAAAGAAAAAGAGAGCTTTTGCCCAATATAGTCTCCCCCCTAGTGGAGTAACCTGGAAGCAAAATAAATATCTGACTATTAAATTAAATTCTGATGAAAGTTTAATCAGATCAATAAACCATACCTTATATGCTATTAAAGCTTATGAAATGTTTAGCAACAATTCTGGCTCATATATAAGGGATTATAATCTTGGTCAGGTCTCAGAGTTGCTAGAAATTTTTCCGTTGGTGACTACCGATGGAAACTTTATCGACCTTTCGAGTATATTTAATAAACTCACCAAAAATGCTCGCGCATCTTTAATAAATATATATAAAAAAAATATATTTGTTAAATTTCCATTGCCTCAAGATGTAGATATTGCCTGGTCAAAACTATAAACTTGTGCAACTAAGTACAAAAAAAGAAATCCCAAATGTCAGATCAGCTTGGAACTAATACAGTTAAGGCTCATATGTGTTATAAGATTTATTTAAAATTCAGCTGAAAAAATAACTACAACTCTTTCTATTAGTTTCCTTTTTTACTATAACATCGTAGCATTAATACGTAGTGCGACTCAGCAGAGATCAAGGTGTATTATATAGTTGGGTTTAACTCCTTAATTGCTTAACTTAGATCTTTTTTATTTGCCATTTATTGTTCTATAATTTTCATTTAAATTATGAAAAACAACAAAACATAGATAAAAAATCCTTAGAATATATAACTTTGGAAAATTTTTATTGTAAAAAAGCAAGTAATTTTGTAATTTTATGTTTTCATTACTTTATTATTAATATAATATGCATAATTATAAAATGGTATATTGAGCTTAACAATATTTAATTAGAGTATATTAAGTGATAATTTACAGATAAACCAAGTAATCAAAACAGTAAAAATTTATGTCAATTATTAGCTTAGATCCTATTTATTTTTTACCTGATCGTGGTGATTCAATAAAGGGGGAGATTGGGACTACAATAACTTCGTTTAATTTTGATTTATATGCAAGAGAATATATTCCTCCTTTTGCTTCATTAAGTTTTACTTACCAATTAGTACAAATTAAAAAGGATTTAGAAAGTTATTTTTGGAAAACAAATTCTAAACTCATTGCGCATGGTTATGGTGCCTATTTATTATTACAGGCTTTAGCAGAACTAGAACCATTTCCTGGTCATATACTGCTGTTTTCACCTATTCTTGGCGTTACCATTGAAGATCATCCCCTTTTTATGTCACGTCCTCCAAGAGCCAAACACCTGCTTCAATTAGCGGAAAAAGGTCAATTCCCAAAACCTAATTCTCTGGAAATTCATACAGAAAAAAATGAAGATGACGGCTGCCCCCCCCATTTAGCTCAAAAAATTGCAGCATTAATTGATAATACCGAAATACATTTTGTAGAAAATTCCAGAGGTAATTTTTCAAGCCAATATTTACACAATACACTAAGCAGTTTTTTAACAACCAGATAGATAGAGTATTAACAATACGCTATTGAAAGGGGTGCGGATCTTTTACAGACAACTAACGGGTCAAAATATGGCAACCGCTTAAATAAAATCCATCAGACATCTATTGCTAGATTTGCCCCCTTTCACTTAAGTAAGTACGAATGGGAATCAGTAATAACGAAAACTCGAAATACCTATGAATAACAATAAATCAAAAGGATAGGTATTTATGGTAGACGAAAAGCATTGCTCCATTCTATTTCTTCTTTTTATCATACACAGGGTATAGCTCATCCAGAAATACCGATTTTCCCCCTTCCATTACAATTCGACAATGGTGTCGAGTTAATTCACGGGGCTCTTTCACTCCACAAGAGTGAGCAATAACGCCAACTTCATGTAGCATATTTAGAGCAAAATGTTTTACCCGGATAGATTTTACAGTGGGCTCTAATCCCTGTTGCAGACGTTTATCATGTGTTGTTATGCCCGTTGGACAGGTATTTTTATTACAATGATGTGCCTGAATGCATCCCAGAGCAAACATAAATCCACGAGCTGAAACTACAAAATCGGCTCCTACACATAAAGCCCAGGCGACATCGGAAGGATTAATGAGTTTTCCTGAAGTAATAACTTTAATACGTTTTTTTAATCCTCGTTCAATGAGTTTATTTACCACAATAGGCAAACTTTCACGAATAACCAAACCCATATGATCCATCAGCCCTGTTGGTGCAGCCCCCGTTCCACCATCAGCGCTATCAATAGTGATAAAGTCTGGGGCTTTATCAATACCTCGCTGTTCAATTTCATCAAATAGCTCATCTAACCAGGTATAACTTCCAATCACACATTTAAATCCCACCGGTTTACCGGTAACTTTTCGTATATGTTCAATTGCATTCATTAGATCAGCAATTGAGTTAATATCTTCATGGCGATTTGGACTTATAGATGCCACACCTTCCGGAATATCTCGTGCTTCTGCTATATCTTTACTTACTTTAGATGCAGGTAAAATACCCCCCTTGCCTGGTTTTGCTCCCTGACTAAGTTTAATTTCAAACATTTTTACTTCAACATGAGAGGCAACTTCTTGTAATTTTTTATCACTGAGTTTGCCATTTTCATCACGTACTCCATATTTTGCTGTACCTATCTGAAAAACCAGATCACAGCCTCCTTCTAAATGATATTTAGACAGCCCTCCTTCTCCCGTATTAAGCCAGCAATTCGCCATTTTTGCACCATGAGAAAGTGCTTGTACTGCTGGTCTGGATAAAGCCCCATAAGACATTCCAGAAATATTAAAAAGCGATGGAGCAGAATAGGGATGACGACATTTTTCACCAATAATCAGCGTACGAATCTCGGTAGCATCCTTGCCCAGTGTAGGAAAAGGGCAATTGACAAAAATAGCAGAACCGACTTTGGTGGTATCATAAGTTGAGCCAAATGCAGCAGTGGTATCTATATTTTTAGCCGCTCTATAAACCCAACTTCGTTGAGCACGGTTAAATGGCATTTCTTCACGATCCATAGCAAAAAAATACTGCCTAAAAAAACCACCTAAAGCTTCAAAGAAATAACGAAAATGACTCACTACCGGATAATTTCGACGTAAGGCTTGTTTGCTCTGAGTAACATCTAAAATATAAGTAATAATAATTATTACTATAAATATGCTTACCAGAAAACCAAAAATACTGGCAGTAATATTAATAATTGAATGAACGAGGTCAAGAGATTCTTCTGATATCATATAATATCCTGAGCGATTAAACTCATTGATTGAAAAACTTAAAATATTTGAGATTAAATAGAGCCATTCTTAAATAATAGCCTATTTTTTTATTCAATCCACAAAATATTAAAAAATCTTTTAATTACACAGAATGAAGATATTATTGCCCAGGCTCATAACTAAACAAGGAAGATATAACATGCTTCACAAAAATAAAATCCCAAAAAAAATGCTTCCAATTATTGAGAAAATGCTTGCTGGCAAAAGTGATAATATTGATTTTCCTCCCCCAGTATTTGATGCAATGCAAGGAGAGCTTATTGATTTTAATACAGAACAATCCCTATTGAGCAATAAATTTCCCATTTTAGCAGAGCAGTTAAACCCCTATGGCAATATGCAGGGAGGTATTATTTGTGCAGCTATTGATAATACCATTGGGCCATTAAGCTTGCTGGTGGCACAACCAAATTTTACCCGCTATATAACTGTGAAATACTCTAAAACTATTGCTTTTGAACTGGGATATATTTACGTAACTGCACGGTTTATTGAAAAGAAAAAACGCCAGTTATTTTTTGAAGCGATAGTAAAAAATGCAGATGGTGAAAAATTGGCATCGGCTAAATCCACTAACTGGATTATTGATTAAACCAAAAATTAATCACCAACACTCAAATATTAAATTTAAAAAAATAAAGCCTTTCCTTATCATTACTCCAGCCCGTTAATGATATTGCTATAAAAATCAGTTGAAATTAGTATAAAATTGCAAACACTTGAAATTATTATAAAATATTATGGTTTTACCACTCTCTGTGTTAGCTCAAAGCAGACATTACAACTTTGCGCCTACAACTGAGGTTTTTAAGTTGATATATGTAAAAAAAAACTTTATGATGATAAGCTGCATTTTTTGAGATGTTTTAAGCTAATAAGAAACTCAAAAAAGAGCAAAACCAATAATAACTACAACAGAATAAAGACGGCTATCTATGATGAAAATGCAACTCAAACTTTTATTTATTTTTTTTATTAATAGCTCCGCTTTTGCAGCTTCATACCCTTGCACCCTATTTGATGAAGTGAAGAATAGTACAGGCGTTTTATTTACACTAGATGTTTGTATAAGCTCAGCCTATAACGGAAGAGTTAAATGGAAATTTACCAACCATACACAAAGTACAGTATATAACGTTTCAATTGCTAACAAAATTTATACTCTTTCTGATAGCAAAGTTGTAAATCGTAGTGGCGAAACAATAAAATCTAAAGTTTTATCTGGCGAATCAACTTTTACTATAACTGATGCGGTAAATACTGACGAAAATTATGGAAATTGGTCTGACAAGAATGATAACCCTGTAGTTAGCGTAAGTCTTGGGAATCCCTCAATTAAATTTAGGAATACAATTGATGGTCCTATAGTCTCTTGGGATCTATCATCTGGGGGTTCTTCTTCGGAGAATTCATCATCAGGAAATCCTTCTTCTGAAAGCACGTCTAGTAACAACCCTTCATCTCCTACAATTGATACAGGGCCAGATTATGGAAGTGATTATGCTGGTGGTAAATGTGGAGTTCATGGTGAAGTTTATGACTGTAACAATATATGCAGAACACAGGCCTATATGGAAAGTAGCATTAATAATAATGTATGTGATGCAAATTTAAATTGTAGCTGGAATTATAGTAGCTACAAGCCGTGGTCTAAGCCTGATTCTTCTGACTGTGCCAATAGTACAACACCTACCTCGTCTACACCTGGCCCTGATTACACCCCCTCGTATACACCTTCAACCACAGCAGGTTATGCTGTGACATATGCAGAACCAACGCCAGCACCA
>JASFYQ010000078.1:0-18288 GCA_045047105.1 Pseudomonadota bacterium
GACATGGTTGTGCTTATTTCAATGGCGGTTGCGGGCTCTATTTTAGGTTTTTTAAGGCATAACACCTATCCTGCACAATTGTTTATGGGAGATACCGGTAGTCAGTTCCTAGGCTTTAGTCTGGGGGTTCTGGTTATTGTATTATCGCAATCTGTTAATTCTGCGATGAGTTCATTAATACCCTTATTTATACTTGGTCTACCTATTCTAGACACCATGGCTGTTATGGGGCAGCGTTTATATGAAAAACGTTCTCCCTTTTCACCGGATAAAAATCATATTCACCACAAATTATTAGATATTGGTTTTGATCAATATGAAGCTGTTTTTTTAATTTATTTAGGTCAGAGTGCTTTAATTGCTATTGCGTATTTTATGCTCTATGAACTAGATTCGCTATTATTAGGAATTTATGCTTTGACTAGTGCTTTTGTTCTGGGAGCATTTCATCTCGCTCGTTTATCTCAGTGGAAATTTCATATATCTGCTGAAGAAAAAACATCATTGTTGCGCTCATTTGTTACTTATCTTAGAAATACGGGCTGGTTAACATCTGCACCTGTTTATTTGCTAAAAATAATAGTGCCAGTATTGTTTGTTATTTCAGCAATATTTGTTGTTGATGTACAAAAAGATATGTCAGTTTTGGCACTTGTTTTAATTATTATGCTCTTGGTAGCTGTATTTATTAGAACCTCAAGAAGTGTGTTATTAGAAAAAGCAGTTATATATATTGCAGCAGTATTAGCGGCATATTTTTTATCAGTTGGAGAAATAGATGAAGATATTAATAATATTATTAATATCTTATTTTACTTGCTTGTTTTTGCATTTGTTGTACGTCTTAGATTCTCATATGAAAATACATTTCAGGTTACACCTCTTGATTACTTAGTAATTATCTTGGTCATTATTGTGCCAAATCTCCCAGAAGTGCACTTGGAAGATAGCAGTATTGGTGAAATGGCTGTAAAGTTAGTCATCTTGTTTTATGCAAGCGAAGCAGTAATGGGCTTTAAAACGAGAAACTGGGATATTGTGAGAATGGGCGTGCTTGGGGCGTTGTCGATAGTTGTATATCGAGGGTTTTAATATCTTACAAATATTGTTGGTACAAAAGATTTCAAGTAGGTGCTTTAGAATGGCATCTATAATCATTTAGTTAATTAAAATTATTTTTTAAAATATAAAATGCAGGGGACTGTTAATGAAGTGTCTTTTATCAGGGTTAATGAAACTTATCACGGTATTTGTTTTTATCGGGTTACTAGTAGCCTGTGGCGGTGCAGACGAACGTAAAGTTAAATATTTAGAAAAAGGAAAGACTTATCTAGCAGATAAAAATTATGACAAAGCTAGAGTGGAAATAAAAAATGTATTGCAGATAGATCCTAAGTTTGCAGAAGCTTATTATTTAATGGGGCTGCTAGAAGAGGAAAAAAAGGAATTGGCTAAATCGCTCAGTAATTATAAAAAAGCAATTGAACTAGATCCTAAATATACTCTAGCAAAAATAAAGTTAGCTAGGATATATGTGATAGCTGGTACGGATGATTTTATTAAAAAAGCTAACAAATTACTGGATGAAGTTAAACAGGGAAATCCAGATAATTCAGAAGCCCAGTTAATATTAGCAACAATTGAGTATAAAACTGGTTCCAAGGGTAAAGCCACATCAGATCTAGAAAATGTGATTAAAGCAGATATAAGTTTAACTGAGGGAATTAGCCTTTTATCTTCTATTTATCTAGCTAATGATGAGGAAAAAAAGGCAATTGACCTGCTCATAAAAGGTGTTGAAAGTAACTCTGAAAGCATTTCTTTACGTATTAGTCTGGCCAGAATACTGGCTAAAAATAAAAATTACACCGGTGCCGAAAAATATTTAAAACAGGCAATTAGTATCGAGCCAGAAAAATACTCCTTACAAGTGGCGTTGTCGTCATTTTATGCTACTACAAATCAACTTGATAAAGCAGAAACAATATTAAGAAAAGCAATAGAACAGGATGATGAAGATACGCAGCGTTATCTTGTGCTGGTTGAAATGTTGGCTTCGAGGGTTAGCATTCAGAAGGGAGAGGATGAACTTAAACTGGCTATAAAAAATAAACCTGATTTATATGAGTTAAAATTTGCTCAAATAAAGTTTTATAAAAAAACGGGTAAGCGAGAAGAGGCAAAGAATATTTTAAAACAGATTATTTCTGACAAGTCATATGATGTTGAAGGTGTTAATGCAAGAAACCTATTGGCTAAATATCTATTGGAAGAAGGTGATAAGCAAGGAGCAAGAACCTATGTAAATGATGTGATTTCAGAATATCCTAATGATAGTGACGCTTTGTTAATAACTAGTAAACTGGCACTAGCTGATTTAGATGCAATTGTTGCGATTAATGGTATGCGCACAGTGGTGAAAAATGATCCTAAAAATACTGAAGCCTCTCTGCTATTAGCTCAGGCATATGAATTAAATAAGGAAAGTTTATTAGCCGAAAATGAGCTTAAAAAAGCGATTGAAGCTAACCCTATTAATGATCAGACACATGCTAATTATGCGCGATATCTTACTAGTAAGGGACGTGTTATCGAGGCTGTAACTGTGATTGATAAAGCACTTGCTTATTTTAAAGACAGTTATGATCTTATGGATATTAAACTGAAAATTGTTGCTTCTCAGGGTAAAGAGACTGAAGTACTTGAATTAATGGATATGATGGAGCAAACAAACACAAATAAACCTCAAATTAACATTATTAAAGGTCAGTATTATTTGTCAAAAGGTGAAATACATAAGGCAATAGAAGAATTTGAAAAGGCTTATACTAAGTCACGAGATAAGTATAAACCGTTAAAATTAATTGTTCAGGCGTATTTAATAAATAAGCAGCCTGATAATGCATTTGATCGTTTACAGCAACGACTTGATAAAGATCCAGAGGATGCGATGGCGAACTTGTTGTCGGGACAAATTTATCAATTGCTTAAAAAGTATAAAGATGCACAGGCTAAATTTATTATGGCATCTAAGTCGGCGGAAACGTGGTTTTTACCTTATTCAAGTTTGGCATCATTATATTTAGCTGAGCAGAAACCAGATCAGGCACTAAGTGTCTATCAAGACGCAGTTGGGAAACTTAAAAATAAGGTACCTGCATGGATGCAAATTGCTTCTCTATATGAACGTCAGAAGAATTTTTCCGCAGCAATTGAAACATATCAACAAATTATAGCTAATAACCCGGGTAATAAGCTGGCGGCCAATAACTATGC
Organism: Pseudomonadota bacterium; assembly: GCA_045047105.1. GTDB lineage: Bacteria > Pseudomonadota > Gammaproteobacteria > GRL18 > GRL18 > JADGAU01. The sequence continues at coordinate 3,277 of JASFYQ010000078.1, forward strand.
TTCTTTGCTTCTTGATTATGGTAAAGAGTCAGATTTTTCTAAAGCTGTGGAGTTAGTAAAGAACTTTGAAAAACTTCAACAGCCTGCATTTCTTGATACTTTAGGCTGGGCTTATGCCAAAACGGGTGAAAATATCAAAGCAGTTGAAGTGTTAAAACCTATTGTTGAAAAGGCGCCTAAAATAGCAATATTTAGATATCATTTAGGATATGCTTTATATCATATGGGTGATAAAGCAGCAGCTAAAACACATTTGGAAATATCCTTATCCAGTGAGCAAGAATTTACGGGTAAAGATAAAGCTGAAGCGCTTTTAAAAACAATTTGATCCGTAATTTGTTGTGGCTATGTATTGCTATATGTAGCCACGCTGTATTACTACTCATTTAGATATTTAATGTATTCATTTTGTAGTGTGGATCAAGCAAAATCAGTATAATGCACTATTATAAATAGAATTAATTACGAGACATTCAACTTCTTTTAATGTTTATTGAAATTATTAGTTTTGGCATTTCTACAGCTCTATTTCTTATATTAGGGCTGGTAATGCTTACAGGCCAGAGAGACAATTTGCCAAAAACCATGTTGGCAATGGCATCGCTTGCCAGTGCTACATGGTCTGGTGCTGTAACTTATTTAGCTGCATATGGCAATTTATTAAGCTCTACTTTTTTACTTGAAGCTACTTTATTACTTGAGCTGTTCCGTTCATTAGCCTGGTTTGCATTCTTGCTAGTCATGCTTCGTACCGCTTATAAGTCTTCTGATCAGGTCAATAAAAACTTCAAAATCACTTTTGCTGGTTTGAGCGTATTCGTTATTGGTTTAATGCTTCTGGTGCTTTATCGTGTATCGGGGGGGTCATTTTTCGAGCTTATAGCGGGTAATGACGTTCTTATAGGTCATTTGCTTATTTCTATTGGTGGCATTGTTATTATAGAGCAGCTCTATCGAAATACATCGGAAGAGCACCGCTGGGCTTTAAAGTATTTGTGGATTGGTATTGGTGGTATGTTCGCATATGACTTTTACCTCTACTCTGATGCCTTTCTGTTTCAACGTATTGATAATGAGCTCTGGAATGCCCGTGGTTTTATTCATGCTATGGTAGTGCCCTTAATAGCGGTTGCGATTAAGCGTGAGATGCGCTGGTCACTCGGGGATGATTCAATTGATATTTTCTTATCTCGTCGTATGGTATTTCATACAACTACCTTGTTGGCAGCGGGTTCTTATCTGATTTTCATTGGTTTTGGTGGTTACTACGTTCGTGATATGGGGGGTGAATGGGGAGCTGTGGCACAAGCAACTTTCCTTTTTGCTGCCGTGATGATATTGGCGGTTTTACTCTTTTCAGGAAGAATCAGGGCTCGCCTTAAAGTTGCAATTGATAAACATTTTTTCCATTATAAATATGACTACCGTGAAGAGTGGCTAAGAATTATTCGTACACTGTCATCTCATGATACTTCTAAAAGACTGCATGAACGAGCAATTAAGGCTTTGGCGCAAATTATAGATAGCCCGGGTGGCTTATTGGTAATGGAAAGGGATAATGGGTGTTTTGAGTCTGATGAGCGTTGGAATTATGACAGTGTAAGTATAAGAGAATCATCCGATTCTGCATTTATTAAGTTTTTATCTGAACAGCAGTTCGTAATTAGTCTTGATGAGTATAGTAATGATCCTGATATGTATACACGTCTTGGGCCATTAGAAATTCCCGGTTGGATTACAGACAATAAAGAAAACTGGTTGGTTGTTCCGCTTATGTTGCAGGACCATATGATGGGCTTTATTGTTTTGCTTCGTTCTCCAGCGCATGAGCGTTATTTTAACTGGGAAGACAGTGACCTGTTAAAAACAGCAGGGCGTCAGGCAGCAAGTCACCTTGCTCAATATGATGCGGCGCAAGCTTTGGTTAGTGCAAAACGCTTTGAAGAAGTTAACCGATTATCTGCATTTATTGTCCATGATATAAAAAACATGGTTGGCCAGCTTTCAATGGTCGTTTCTAATGCTGCCAAGCATAAAAGCAACCCCATGTTTATCGATGACGCTATTATCACCGTTGAAAATTCGGTGAATAAAATGAACAAATTACTGGTTCGTTTGCGGGGTGGTGGAGAATCAGATAAATATACACCTATCAGTTTATGTACTTTGCTGGAAGAAAGTATTCGTAACTGTACTAAAGCCGGTACTTTGCCTATTCCTGTTTTGAATTGTTTGAATCAGAATGTGTTTGTTACTGCTGATAAGGACCGAATGTCTGCGAATATTGCGCATATTATTCAAAATGCACAGGATGCAACAAATGACACAGAGAGTATTACCGTAAGGTTAAGTAAGCAGGGTAATTTTGCCGTAATCGAAGTAGAAGATACGGGCGAAGGCATGGATGAGGCTTTCATTCATGATCGTCTGTTCCAGCCATTTGAATCGACTAAAGGCACAATGGGTATAGGCGTATTCCAGGTTAGAGAGTATGTGCATAAAATCGGTGGTCATCTGGAAGTTGAAAGCTCACTGGGCAAGGGCAGTACTTTCAGGTTGCATATACCCTTGAGTAAGTCTCAGGAAACTACAAATAATCCACAGGTTGTGCACTTAAACGAGCATGAAAAGCGTAAGCACTAATGGCTAACCCTAAAATATTAATTGTTGATGATGATGAGGGCATGCGTACGCAGCTTAAGTGGGGTCTTGACGGTTACGAAGTAATAACAGCTGATTCACGTTTACATGCTATTGAGCAATTTGATCTTCATCATCCTCCAATTGTAACGCTAGATTTAGGCCTGCCGCCTGATGCAGATGGTACAAGTGAGGGCTTCGCCACGCTTAAAGCAATTTTGCAAAAAGCGCCGGAAACTAAGGTCGTTATTGTTTCGGGCTCAGAAGATTTTGGTTGTGCTGAAATGGCGAGAAGTAATGGGGCGTTTGAGTACTATCCTAAACCTATTGAACTGGATCGTTTGCAACAGGTTATTGAGCAGGCATACGCTGACTATCAGTCAAATATAAAATAGCTAAAATAGTTAGTCAATCAGCAATATTAGTTAATTTATTTAATCTAATATAATATACGGGTATTTTCAGACAAGATTATTTACTTTATATCATCAAAACAGCCACCCCCACAGTTCTAGCTAATAACGCTTTGTAGTAAAAAAAACCGACACTTTTATCTTGCGTACATTTGATATCTATAGCAAAATCAATGACTCAAATAAATGTGTAAATAGCGGTATAAATGGAAAATACTAAAAAAATTCTTATCGTAGAAGATGATCCCGGTTTGCAAAAACAGATGAAATGGAGTTTTGAAGATTTTGAAGTCTTTATTGCAGGAGATCGAAAAGAAGCATTAAAAATTATTGCTAAAGAACACCCGTCTGTTGCAACGGTTGATTTAGGATTACCACCTGATCCTGAAGGATCAACTGAAGGTCTGGCTACGGTGGAAGAAATTTTGTCTGTCGCACCTAATACAAAAGTGATTGTCGTGAGTGGCAATGACGAACGTTCAAATGCCGTTCAGGCAGTTGCATCTGGAGCGTATGATTTTTATCAAAAGCCGATTGATTCCCAGTTATTAAATCAAATTGTTACACGTGCACATCATGTTTTTGAGTTAGAAGAAGATAATCGCAGATTAACCATGGAGCAAATTGATGCGCCAATGGAAGGGATGATTGCGAATAGTCCTCAAATGCAAACAGTTTGCCAACGCGTTGAAAAAGTAGCACCTTCAGATGCAACCGTGTTATTGCTCGGAGATAGTGGTACAGGTAAAGAAGTTTGTGCACGTGCTCTGCATGGTAAAAACCCATCTATCACAGGTCGTTTTGTAGCAATTAACTGTGCTGCTATACCCGAAAATTTACTTGAGAGTGAATTGTTTGGATACGAAAAAGGTGCATTTACCGGTGCCACAAAAACAACGCCCGGTAAAATAGAGTATGCCGAAGGGGGGACTTTATTTCTGGATGAAATGGGTGAATTACCCATGCCGCTACAGGCAAAATTATTACGATTTTTGCAGGAACGTGTTATTGAGCGAATAGGGGGGCGTGAAGAAATACCAGTAAATGTTCGAATTATATGTGCGACTCATCAGGACCTTGAAGATAAAATAGAAAAGAAAGAGTTTCGTGAAGATTTGTATTATCGCATCAATGAAATTCCGATTGTAATACCGCCTTTAAGAGACAGAGAAGGGGACATATTGTTATTAGCTCGATCTTTCTTTGATCAAATGAATAAGGAGCAGGGTAAAAAATTAAAAGGGTTTACCAAAGATGCGCTAACCGCACTTGATGCACATAAATGGCCAGGAAATGTGCGAGAGCTTAAAAATAGAATTAAACGTGCCATTATTATGGCTGATGGAAAACAAATAACTGCAGCTGATTTAGAGTTAAAGCCATCCTATGATTCGGCTGATGTTAATTCATTTGATCTGCGTGAAGTGCGTGAGGCTGCAGAACGTAAAGTAATTACAAAAGCACTTAATCATACTAATGGTAAAGTCTCACCTGCAGCAGAGCTGTTGGGGGTTAGTCGTCCAACGTTATATGATTTAATGCAGAAATTAAATATTAAGATATAAAATCAAAATTATGAATATTTATTGGAGATGAGTAATAAATCGGCTAGTATTAAAAAATCAGAGTCAATTATTGTAAGATGCTAAATTATAACCGATGTGGGCTAAAATATAATATTGGCATGAGGGCTTGCGAACAAGGCTATAAAATATTAAGAGCATTATGAATGCTCAATAGTGATTGATTACGAACTATCTATAAATTATTTTAATAATGCACCTGATTTTCTTAGTGAAATATATTATATACTGAGGTAACTAGGTTTCTTAATGTTTGGTTATGTGCTTTCAAACCTCTTTGAGAAAAAATTATTTAACTTTATCCAAGATATAAAACACCTGAGATGAATTTAATTATTTTAATAAAACATTAGTTATTAATGATGATTTAATCAATTTTTTTGGTGCTGCTAAGTTGTTTCGAAATAAATAGTGATAAAAAGTCATCTTGTTGAGTTTTTATAAATGGAGCAATAAGTTTTATACGACAAAGCGGATGTTTTTTAAACTCTGTAAAGGTCGTAATATGTAATGCTTCGTTATGCCTGGCTTGGTATGTGTCCGTATTAAAAGCCTATAGGTTTTTAAAGATCATTATATTTTGTATTCTCGTAAATGACGAGTAGAAATGATAGTGATATAAAATAATAATTAGTGTGAGTCATGAAAAAAATTAAACTCAATAAAAAAATTATTGATATTATTAATAGCTCAAAATTTCCATACGAAAATAAAAAAGATAATAAGAGTATTTCTCGTTGGATGGTAATCCTCTCATCGGTAATTCAACAGTATAAGATTATTTCTTATAGTGGTGCTAATAAGTATAAGCAAGGAAATGAGGACGATCCTTTTGTTTTTCTAATTACCCCTTTTGTAAAAGTAGCATGTATAGAATTGTTGTCCTCTAAAGGGGTTTTTTATGCATCTCTTAATGATCAATGCAGGCAGGATATTGAGAATCAATTAGTTAAAAAGCTTGTTTATATATGTTCATATACAATATTAACTGATTTTAAAGAAAGTCAAAAATTATCTAATCCTGTTGATGTTGATGTTACAGAGTATGTTAAAAAAATATATAAAAATCCATTGGTTTTCTTTAAAAAATATAGTGTGCTAGCTCGTTTGCTAGCAATGCATACTGATTACTGGATTCAATCTACATTTAAAATGCTCAAAAGGTTATTGACTGATTATGAACAACTTAATCAGAAGTTTTTTGACGAAAAAGATAATGTTTGTCATGAGGATGTAATTAAGTCTATAACTGAATTTCAACTGAATTTGTCTGATCCACATGAGCATGGTCAAACGGTAGCTATAATTAGCTTCAATCATGGAAATAAAGTCGTATATAAACCAAAAAATATGTATGCAGAGTATGCTTTTAGTGAATTTATAGATTGGTTCAATGAACAAGTTGGTTCAATGGAGTTAAAATTAAATTCAGTGTGTGTAATTAATAAACATACTTACGGTTGGTCCAGATTTATTCCTCATGTATCCTGTGAAACGGATAAAAATGTAGAGGAATTTTATAAAAAAATAGGTATGTTTGGGGCCATTTTTTATATTTTAAGGGGTTCAGATTATCATTACGATAATTTAATCGCACATGCTAATGACCCTGTTTTTATAGACCATGAAATGTTATTTTATCCGTTGTTTATTGATAGACATAATGAAGAATTCAAAGACAAAACTATTTTTGAGGTTCAAAATAATTATTATGAATCAGTTGTGGGTACAAGGTTATTTCCAATCATAGAGGAACGGCGATCTGGAAAAATCGGTGATATTAGTGCAGTTGGGCATTTTAATGCGAATAATATAAACATGGCATTGCCATTTAAGAACAGAGAGTATCAACGTGTATTTAAGTATAAGGATATGGTTGTAAATGGCTTTGAGTATGCTTATAAACTCATGCAAAAAAATAAAGAATATCTGCAAACCGAGAGAAGTCCGTTACATAGGTTCAAAGAGCTTGATGTGCGATTTAATATGCGCAGCACGTCTACTTATTTACGAATAATATATTCTACTATCGTTCCTGCAGCTTTAAGAAATGGAATAGTATATATAGATTATATTCATCGTTTACGTGATCAATTTCCATCTGTTTTTTCTAATGGTCTTCCTCGAGAAATAGCTAATCAGGAATTAATGATACTTTCTCGACTTGATGCTCCAAGGTTTACTGTGAATTGTACGGCCAGAGGATTAAATAAGTTAGATAAGACAAGATTTGAAGAAATTTTTGAATTATCAGGTTATGAGCTTGTTTTACATCGTATAAAAACATTGGATGATGATGCCCTTATTGAGCAAAAAAGTTATTTGATACAATCATTGAATGAAACAGGTGGAGCCGATTAACAGGTCTTATTTATTTAAATTATATATTTAGTAGCTATCTCGCTAAGTATCAGTTAAACAGGCTAGTGCTGAATATTTATTATTAATAAGTTGTTATTTAACAGAAATGACGAATTATTTCGACAACAGTGTGATTTTTATAATTTTAAAATTTAGGTATAAAAATGGAATATAGTAGTGAAAAAATTGCAGAAATAGAAAGATCATTACGTGTCGAAGGTGAAGGTCTTGCAGCAATTTCTGAATCAGGTATATTAGCAAATATGCTTGATGATTATGAGGATTATGAATCGTTTATAAAGGCTAGATGTAAAAGTCTGAATTCTAAAAAATTGGTAAAAAAAATATCCAATGGTACAAATATTATTGATGGGACTAAACAAAGTAATGAATTAAAAAAAATATTTTACTATGCGCATCTCACAGCATGTTGCGAGTTATTTAATGGTTGGGAATTACCTATAAATACGCTTAATCGTCAAAATATGGATACTCTATTAAATCAGAGTTTATCTCAGCTCAATGGTGCTTCTGAAGAAAAGCTTCAGGAGTTAGAGTCTCGAATACAAAGAGCAGATGCCATCAAATCAATTCAAATACTGCGTATGATGGGGTTGCTATCATCTAGCAGTAGTAACCAGAGACAATTTTCTATTGCGGCTGGTAATGCAAGTCGTGAGATTGATGGGGTACACATGATTCCAAAAATCAGCAGACGATTAAACGTTTTAGATAATAATAAAAATATTTTTGTCATTAAAAAATTAATAAACCAACCGGAAAGTATTGTTTTGATAGATAACGACCCGGCTTTTAAGGGCTTATATCAGTCTTTTAATCAGAATAAATCAGATTGGATACTGGCATTTAATGAAGATGCAGATTTAGCTGTAAAAAAATTATCCGCGATGATTGAGGATAAAAATTGGCAGCCATGTAATCTGGTTGCAGGAATTCGTATTGACCACGAAATAATACCGGACGTATCCAAGTTTTTTAGACAACTAATGCCGGTACTTGATACAGTGTCTGATTTTATTATAACCGTAGGGGCCGGGCATTCAGTTGATGAGTTTGAAGGGCGAATAAATCTAATGACTGCATTGTTTGAGTATTTATCAAAGCAGGGGCTCGAGCCAGTAAAAATAATTCTACATGGCGGTGGAAGTATTGAAGAGCAAAGAAATACACCATTGTTTGGCACTGGCCCAACAACAACTTATGAAATACTGTATTGTAAAATCAAAAAAAAGAAGTTGTTATAACATGTCACTGCTAATGCAATGGTACACCATTCCCATAATGGTTTTAAATGAGCCATGATGTAAGTATCAATCAAACATAAAAGAGAGAGGCAGAATATTCCATTAGCAGTGTAATCATGTATCGAGAGTATTAAAAATAGCGCGATATATAATTATCATTAACTATATAAATAATTGGTTGATACTATAGTGGTATATCTTTATTGGTGTACGATTTGATTGTAACGTGAATTTGTAAACCTTCAGGCGCACATTATACTTTTATTGTGATGCTCCGAATACCTGTTCTTTGCTTAGTTGGCCAGTGTTTAGTCGGCCAAAAATATTTTTCATTATGCTAAATTGTTCTTTCTGGTTGAGGTTTTTCATTTCTTCTGAGTTTGAAAAATCATCAATTGTCATATTAGAATTAAAAAACCCCGGGGTTTCAATTTGGCTTAATATGCTACTGTACAGTTCGTTGTTACTTTGCTGTTTCATTTTAAGCTGTTTGTCTGGTGGAGTATTATAGGTTTCAGCTAGTTGATTAAACTTGTCATCAAGGTGATAACTAATTTTAGAAATAAGTTGTTCACTAATGAATCCTAATTGTGAGTTAGATAAGTTGATGGTTATTGCTTGTTTTTTTAAATCGGAGTTTGTTGAATTAATCGATTGATATTGGGATGCAGTAATTTGTGTTGGCGAGTTACGCGTTGATTGCTGTAGATTCTGGTAAGTAACATAGCCAGATAAAATACCCGCAAGGTAAATAAGAAAATATTTTTGTATATTTGTCATAATAAGATAAGTGTGTTATTTAAAACTGGCATATAAATTATTAATTGGTCTGATGTAAGGCACCACAATATAAAATAATTTATGTGGTGCCTTGTGTTTTATTGGTTGATCTGAGTTTTTTAGTTTTTAATTGAAATTCAATCTTACACTATCCACAGCACATGTGGACTCATTACCACCAATAACAGTAATACTGGTGTTTGTTGTCATACTAGTGGTAACGGCTTCGATCATGAATAATGAGCTACCGGTGCCATCACCACCACTTGCTGCGAAGTTTGAGATACAATACCAGTATTCGGTAATGCCATATTGAGCTGCTTCTGGTGGTGCCGGCATTGCAAACATGAAGGTACCGTATCCTGTGAAAAGTCTAAATGGGACACCTTGGGAGTCTACACCTGCAGACACATTTGTTATAGATCCTATTAGCAGAGATAAGGCTAGTATGATATTTTTCATTGTCACTTCCTTTTTATATTTAAGTTATGTGTTAAATCATTTAACTACTTATATATAAGGCTGAAGACCTTAACTGTTGTAAATAATAGATGTCAAGAAATATTTTATTGTTGCGTTATTCTGTACTTCAAACCTGTGCTCGCAGGATATTAAGATGGATTTGTATAAAATTATGATTCACGAATGATGTAGGTGACTTCAGGTGTGTGTTGTTATAGATATAATAAATAAAGGGGAATTGACAGGTTCAGCTAACCCTGCATATAAATAAAATATACTATATTAGACAGCGCATGTAATATAATTACTAAGACAATATCTTTAGACTTCTGAAATATCCATCCGTATATAAGTGATGGGAAAAACACACTTAAACCAAACAAACCCTGTGTGGGCAGGTGAAGTAGAGCAAAGAACAGAGAAGTGATAATGTTCGCCGGATCAGGCCGCAATCCCATCTTTTCAAGTCGCATCATAAAATAGCCACGAAAGAACCATTCTTCCGGTAATGCGGTTAACACCAGAGTTCCAAGTGCTGCGGTTGCATAATTTGGTTTGAATGTAACGAGTAATAATCCTGATATAATGCTTATTGACCAGATTATTAATTTTGTTTTGTTGATATGAAATTCAGGTAATGACCATGCTCGGTCAACAAAGGGCAATAGCAGCATCATGCTGGTCACTAATGTAGTGCGCCAGGCAAAATCAAAAACGGCGCAAACCGTGAGGATTGCGCCGTTGATGATGAGCAGAGTGTTTCTGCTCAAGACTTTTTATGCCTTGTTGCGAAGTCTAAATAAGCCCAAAAGACCTAAGAAACCGGCAACCAACCACCAGTCAGCTCGCTCACGTGCATTGACAGGTGTAGCTGACATGCTACAACCATCTGAGCCGTTAGTGAAAAATGTTTCACTAATACCACCCGGGTCAACTACTGTGCCATTGGCCAGGCCATCTGCATCATTAGGGCCGCCATCGGTTATGGTTAGGCGTACACAGCGGTTACCTGCAGTCAGGCCATTGATATAACTGGCATCATCAGCTGCCGGGCAGGCAACATCTGTACCTGATAAAGTGCCTGCTGCTGAAGCAACTGCATTATTGTCTGAGGTAACAAAGTCTTGCCAGCCTGTAGACATAAGTTTGCGATAGACAATTCTATGTCCAGCATTGTTTGCCGTGGCGGCGGGAATGGCTGTGCTCAGTGGTAATACCACTCTAGCATCACTGCCTGCTGTTAATCCACTAACGGTGAAATCAAAACAGCCACCCACGCAGGATTGAGCTATACCCTGTTCTCTGCCAAAGCCATTATCGGCAACACCAATATTAGCCATTGTTATTGCGCAGTTTGAACTGCCTGCTGCATTTGCAGTATCGCCACAGGTTAAAGTGCCGTCAGGCGTGGAGGGCGGTGAGCCTGCGCTACTTATAACAACATTTATATTAACTATAGCTGGGGTAGATGTGCCGCCTGTATTATCCTGAACAGTATAGGTGAAGGTATCTGAACCTGCAAAACCAGTTGCAGGGATATATGTGACTACGCCAGTGGCTGTGTCTACGGTAACAGAGGCATTATTTACGCTAGGATTGGTTACAGTTAAGGTGGCGGTATTAATCGCATCATCAGCATCTGTACATACGTTGGTGTCTGTCACATCAATAGTAACACTTCCAGCTGTTTCTGTAGCAACTGCTGAGCCGCTCAAAGCATGTAAGTTTTTACATGCAGGAGGTGGTGTATTGGATATAATCGCGGTAACTGAGCCAGGGTTTGAGTTTGCAAAGGTATCATTAACTATATAAGTAAATGTGCTGGTACCAGTAAAAGAAGCGCCATTTGTAGGTGTGAATAAACCTGAGCTACAGTCTGCCTGTACCGTAGCCGTACCATCTGAGGGTTGTGCTGCTATTGAGCAAGTTAAGGCGCTTGCAGCAAATTCAGTTGAGTTTACATCCGGTATCCATGAGTGACTGGTCGCTGGTAGTTCTGCTATGTTTACATTATAAGAGACTGGCAGATCTAATTGTTCTACAGTAATTACTCCCTCAAGATGTAATTGGTAATTGATACCAGCGAAACTGCCTGTCGGCACAACCGTAGTGTAATCAAGCGTAAAGGTATCTCCCTCTGTACAGTCAACTGCACAGGTTAAAATGGCAGCAGCACCTGCCCCCATATTGATGTCGCCTTCTTGCCCCCAGTTTACGGTCCAGCCTGTCATATTAACGGCATATGTGCTAACACCAGTAGAGGTGTAGGCCAATGCATTTAGTATATGGTGTCTTCCCAGACGGCCGCCGAAAGACCAGTCTAGATCAATGGCACCCACGACCTGAGCGGTATCTAAAGTTATGCCCGTACCCGCATTCTCCATAGCAATCCGTTCTTCTGGATCAAAAACGCCAATGTTATTTAGGTCCATTGTAAAGTAACTGCCTGGAGTAACGGTGGTTGCACCATAGTTACAGGCAGGATAAGTGCCACCAGCCTGGCATCCATTGACGCCATCTGTAAAGTTTAAAACGGGTTTGGCAGGTAGTGCTGCCTGTGCCTGTTGAGCTAATACTCCATAGGCTAGCAACAGGGCAGCACTAATGGGTTTAAGTAATTTCTGTTTGTTTTGCATAGTTTGTACCTTTAATTCATTCTTAACTTACAGATAATAAATTTGATCTGTAGGCCTGTTAAAATTTCATTGACATACTTGCGCCAAGTGCATCTGTTGACATGCCAATTTCACCAAATCCGCCAATAAAAGTGGGGCCAGTTTGTTTATTTTCGAACCCATGGCTATATGAGAAATTGAACTCGATGTCCTGGTTAAACTGGTAACTTGCACCTAGAGTCAGGTGGTGTTCAATTGTGGCGGGTGCTACCATGCTGAACAGGATGTCACGCTCAGAATTAATCGGGCTTTTGGCATAGTTCCAGCCTCCACGGAGTATCCAGGCTGGGTTTAGAGTGTAGCTGGCACCTAATTTATACACAGTCTGGTTGCTCCAGCCAAAGCCAAGGCCTTCGTCCAGGCCTAGCTGGTTAACTTCAGGGCCTGTTACATATAATGCGCCACCAGGGCCCTGGCCTGGACCAAGATTGCTAATGGAAGCAATATCTTCATACATAATGTAATTGATATCTAATGCTACGGTTAAATCATCTATAAATTTATAAGATGCGCCAATACCGATATTGCCCGGTGTATTGAGTTGCCCCTGTTCCGCAAAGAGTTCACTATAGTCATCAAATTTGCTCATATAGGTTTGCGAGGTGTATTCTGCACCAAAGCGTAATTTGTCTTTCATATATTTGCCCATCCAGCCTAAACGTATGCCCGCACCATAGGCTACATCTGTGCCCTGATCGGTGAGGTGGTCAGGTGAATCAGATTCGGTAAATGTCTGGAAGTAAGATAGGCCATAAGCTTTAAATACCTGTATACCAATGACTAATGATGCACCAATGCTGTTGTTTTCATCTAGCTTATAAGCAATGGTCGGGTTGATGTTCATTAATATAAGTGAAATACCCATTTTTTCATCGGTGGGTGCGCCTGAAATAACAGAGTTGTATATATTAGGTTCATAACGACTACCACCACCGCCTACAGATACCATGGTGAAACCATAACTTAGGTCGCCATCATTCCAGCTTGCTCCCAGGCTTGGCATTATGTAGAGGCCTGGTGTAATGGCCATGTGATCAGGTTTGCTTTCCACGGTTACGCGACCTAAATAAACACCATCTTCACCTAAGGATGCTTCTGCATTTGCCTTAAATAAATCGCCACCGATATCAAATTGGTTGCCTTCTATAAAAGCCATGGTTGCCGGATTAGCTGCACTGGCAAGTGTATCATGTGTCATGGTTATGCCAACGCCACCCATGGCGCGCGATTTATTGCCGTGGCCAATTAAAAACATACCATTAGTAGCAAATACTGATGCAGGTGCGGCTACACCCAGTGCGCAGCCTAATGCGGTAACCAGCTTTAACTTATTGTTTAACATCTATTTTTCCCCTGTGAGAATTTTATTTTATACATTTAATTACGTGTAAATAAAGAAATGAATGATTTATATTTTTTAGATATATATTGCCTTATCTTGAATAGCCGCTTTTTATTTGTCAAGAATGAAATAGATAAATTTTAGAAGGGAATTAGAATATATGCAAAATTTAGCTATATATTACAATGTTCTAATGTTTATTTCTGTTTGTGAATAAAGGCCTTTTTTATTATTGATTAGGACTCATGTGGTTAGAATGTGGTTTTACTTTAGAGTTGAGCAAAATGATAAATAGATAAGAGCTAATTTATTTATATTGCATGGGTGAAATGAAGCTTTAGAGTGTTATAAATAAGGTGTTTTATTCCGGCGGAGAGATAAGGTACCTTATTCAATAAATTTATTTAGAGGCCTTTGCATGAAAAAAATAGGATAAAAAACTAAATAACTATTGTCAGTTTTTGAACAGGAATCCAGTGTCTTTTGATCGATAAAGTCACTTGGCTCCAGCTACAAGCATGCTGGGGTGGTGTCGTATTGTATCTTTTTATATCTTTCTATTCAGAAGTCTTAAATTAGACAAAGTATCAAGATAAGTGCTGGAAGGAGGGATAGATACGCTAGTTGAAAAGAATGGTATTGAAAATTTGCAGCTATATTTTTAAGGGTAAAGTCAGGTGGAGTCGATTGGTAGCTATAATTTGTCAGTATTATTTACAGTATTTATTTTTGAAATAAACTGCTTTTACGAAAAACATCTGAATATTTACTAGAAATAAGTACTTCAGGCCTATATATATCTTTTTGAATGCGATGTAACTAAATGATTTTAATGGACTTGATAGAATTATATATGAACTGAATTCACTGTCGGCAATATTTACATATTAGGTGTTTTGTAGGAGAGGGGGTGTTAGGTTTTTTTGTATCTTATTGAAAAATAAAGATATAATTGATATGGCACGAGCGTTGCATTAGTCCATCTACGAAACAGAAGCTAATTTCTGTTTAAAACTATAAATGAATATTTTGGAGTTCTAAAAAGATGAATAAAAAAATTATTGGCTCAGCAATCGCATTAGCTTTAACTGCTGGTGTAAGCAGCAATGCAAACGCAACATTAGCAGCAGATGCTATTCTTAACTTTGATAGTGGTGTTGGATCATGTCAGGCAGGTGGCACTTATCCAAGCTGTAGTTATGGTGCAACTACTACTTCTAGTGGTAGTTATTTTGTAATGGATACAAGTGGTGATGGCATTTTCCAGGAAGAAGAACGCGTAGTTATGACTACAGCGGGTACTGGTGTTACTTTAGGTACTCCTCAAAATCGTCTTGATATTGATTTAACCTGGGCTTTTGGTGGTAATCCTGGTGAGCATTACACAAATGATGCAGACGGTATTACTGTAGCTACAGCTGCTGGTAACACAGCTACAATCGATATGGCTGGTTGGACTGTATGGTGGGGCGATACTGTTGCTGGTACTGA
>JASFYQ010000079.1:0-23085 GCA_045047105.1 Pseudomonadota bacterium
GGATTGAATATACAAAGCAGCCAAATTAGCTTTTGCATCCAGATTTCCAGGGTTTAATTGAACAGCCTGTTGATAACTTTTAACGGCTTTTAAATATTCCTTATTGATAACTAAACGATTGCCTTGGATAAAATAAAAAACACTGCGATCATGTATGGTTAAGCTATTTATTGGCATTATAGATTCAAAATACTGGGCTTTTTTAAGCTGTTTAGCATGAAATAAGGCAATATAGGTATTTAAAAATGTGGTGGGTAGGGCATTAATAGTATTGCCTTCTTTGCTTAAATTTAGTGCCTGGCCAAAAGCCTGCAAGGCTTTATTAAATTGTTTGTCTTGTAAATAGACTTTACCAAGTTCAGCCCAGACTCGTTCTTTATTTGGACTGAGAGTGGCCTCATTCTGGTAAAAGGCTATTGGATTAGCCCATTGGTTATTTCTTTGAATAGTCAGCCCTGCTAATACAAAAAATAGTAATGAAATAATAATAATAGCAGCGAGTTTATTTTTTATCAGCTCAAAAGAAGTGACTAATAACCATGCAACAAGAATAGTTAAACCCAGATTGGGTAAATAACTTCTATGCTCAAAGGCAAGATCTAAAATAGGAATAACGCCCGATTCAACGCTATGGGCCAGATAATAAAAAAATACAGCAAAGGTTAAAAGGGGTTTTTGTCTGGCAAAAAATAAACTGCCAACTAAAATAGCAATATGCCCCATTAAGGCGATTATTACCGAAATATTAAAAATACTTTTTTGTAAGGTCACATCATAATCCAGATGTAAGCCCAGAGGGATAAAAAATAATTTAATATAAGTCCACAATACCAGCATTTGGGTAGAAAAATATTCTAACCGTGAGATGTGTTTAACGTCGGCGGTATGGGTGTATCGGTCAATTAATTCAAATGAAACGCCCATAAAATAATGCAGAGATAAAGCCAGAATAACTGTTAAGAGTAAACCTGAAGCAGCCCAGATAAAAACTTTTTTAGCTGAAAAAGTTTGGAAAAACAAGATTTCTATTAGAAAAATAGCGCCAACTAAAGTAACCGTATGTTCCTTAGAAAAAAGAGCTAATATAGCAAAAACAGCACCGATAAAATAGAATAACCAGGGCCTGCCATCTTTATTTCCCATACTATGATATAGCCTGGCATAAACATATCCTGCCATAGCACTGATATAAAAAAGAGCGGCTAGCGAAGCATGGCGTTGTACAATATAAGTAATCGCCTGTGTTTGTAGTGGGTGTAATAAAAATAATAGGGCACTAAAAAAGGGCAGGTAGAGCAGATAATTTTCACTTAGTTTCATTTCTGTACACTTATATTTCTGAGCCAGTAGCAAAGCTCTGATCAGAAAAAATACCGCCAGTCCTGTTAGAAAGTGAATTAGAATGTTAATCAGATGATAACCAAAAACAGATGTTTGATGGATGGCATAATTTGTAGCTAAGCTATAGGTTCCAGTGAGGCGCATAATTTGGAAATTACGCTTTTCAAACATAGTTGAGATATCATGAATAATAGGGTTTTCTACTATAGAGTGATAATCATCTAAATAAAATGGCACATTAAAGCTGCTGGAATAAGCAAGCAGTGTTGCTAAAAATAATACAACTATTTGGATTTTGATTTGCTTAATGTAATGTAGAATTTTTAATTGTATTGGCACTGATGGTTCTGTATTTGAACTTTCTACTCGATATCCTTCATCAAACATTGTTTGCCCCAAAAGTATTTATCCTATGAGTGAACATTATGTACTAAATAAAAGAAAAACTGCAAGTGCAATTTAGTTTGTACAAATTTCATTAGTGAATAATTTTTTCTTTGTATTGTTATTCTCTCACTCTATAATGATGCAACTATTTAGTTTTTTTAGCTTATATTGTAATTAGGACTTAATTATTAACCTCTCAAATAATAATAAAAATATCCACTGGTATAATGTTATATGGCAATTTGTGCACCTGGGTTTGGGTGGCATTTTAATGATAATATTGTGGATTATTCTTGGGCGCAACTGGAGTGTTGAATTATTTGGTTATTTTAATTATTTCTTTGCTTATATCTCTATCGTGGGAATATTTTTTGATTTTGGTATGGATGTGTTGCTTATCAAGCTTCTGTCTAAGGGTGCGCAGGCAATACCTGAGAACTGCTGGAAACTAAAACAAAAAGTTTTTTTTGTGGTGGTGTTTTTTTCAACTATTATTGCCTACCTACTTGAATTTCCTTTGGATAGTTTATTGTTTTTAATGGCAGGAATTACCTTACTGTCATTTAGCAGTTATTTTAATAGTATTTTTCGTGCCCGGGATGTGCTGTATATAGAAGCTAAAATTGGTTTATTACAAAAAATATTATTTATAGGTGTCAGCCTGATTGGCGTTATTTATTATAATCAGGGAATCTTATGTCTGGCTATAGCCTATTTTATTAGCCATCTGCTGGCTTTTATTTTAACCTTGCGTATTTTATATAAAAAAGACTGGTTATTAATAGCTTCTACCTCATCCTCTACTAATGATTATTGGCAGCAAAGCTGGCCCTTATTTATTACTGCTTTATTAGCTGTTCTTTCACTACGCATTGATATTTTTTTATTGCAATGGATAACCACAGCAGAGCAGGTTGGTTATTACACGGCAGCCCTGCGTTTATTTGAAGGAGTTATAATTATTAGTAGCGCGTTTATTGCTGTAGTATTCCCTAAATTTGTTGCTAAAAACCAGGATTATCCGGCTTTATCACAATTTTACAAATATACACAAAAGGTTTTAACTGCGGTGGGTATGAGTATTATTATTCCTGGTTTTTTGATAGTACCTGCTGCGATTGTATTGCTTTATGGTGAAAAATTTTCTCCAAGCATTATATTATTACAAACACTTGTACCCTTATTAGTGATTGTTTTTCTTACTGGCTTAGCGGGTAATTTACTTATTGCAATGGGAAAGCAGCACCAATACATGCAAATATTAGCACTTATGCTGGGTTTTCAAGTTATATCAAATTTAATTAGTATTAACCTCTGGGGCACAATAGGAGCAATTGCAACTTATTGGGTTAGAGAGTTAATACTCTTGTTGGTTCTTTCCTGGTTTATAAAAAAAAATATGCAACCATTGGCCACTGAAAAAAGCTAACTTAAAAACCGCCAAAAACTTTATTGAGAAGATCGGTGCTGCGCATAGCAGGATTATTTCGGATAGCTTTTTCTTGTATTGCAATTTTAGAAAATAAACCTGATAAGGTTTTATCTGTTACATAATTTTCCAGGCTGGCAGAGTCATCACCCAAATACTGTTTTAACAGGCCAAAACTGTCATATTTTTTTGCCAGACCTAGCATAGATTTATAATGCTTGGTGACATTGGTTTGTGCCATTGATTTTTGTACTGAGGGTTGAATAAGTGCCTGAAGTTGCTCGGAGGTAGTTTTTTTGAAATACTCTGTTGCAGCATTATCAGCACCCACTAAGATATTTTTAGCATCACTGATAGACATTTTCTGTATGCTATCAACAAAAACATTGCCCACCTGAGGCAGGGCTTTTTCTGCTGCCTGGTTCATGCTTACAATAAACTCATCTGCCATTTTAGCCTGACCCACAGAGCGTAATAGTTTATCAATCTGTTGTAGTTTTTTGGGCATTAAAATTTTTACTGCCGGATCGTTTAAAAAGCCACCTTCCCGGCCTAACATTTCAATAGATTTTTTAAGCCCAATATTCAGCGCCTGTTTTAATCCTGCACTGACTTCACCAGAACTTAAGTTTGTTAAAGCTTTAGTTGTAGTTGCAGAGCCAGCCTCTTTATTAGTGCTATCAGATTTAAGGTAACTATCGGCCTGTTGCATGAGTTGATTCTGCCAGCCTGCATGGCTAATAGCTGTGTATAAAAAACAGATAGAGGAACCGAGTATAATAGTTAAGCAATCTATTTTTTTCATGGTTTTAGTCTTTAGTTAATAAAAAATAAGTAAACAGGAGGTGATTTATATATAATTCTTTGCCCAAGCTATGCAGCTTAAGTTATTATATGCTATAGCACAAATGAAATTTATAGTAAATTTTTAAATAAAAAGATTAAAGGAGCAACAAATGAACAACATTCCTCATGAACTTAAATATACTAAGTCACATGAATGGATTCGTAAAGAAGAGGATGGCAGCTATATGGTTGGTATTACCGATCATGCCCAGAGTTTATTGGGTGACATGGTGTTTGTAGAACTTCCAGAAGCAGGTGATGAGTTTGAAGCTGGAGAAGAATGTGGTGCAGTAGAATCGGTTAAAGCCGCATCAGAGATTTTTTGTCCAATTACGGGAGAAATCATAGCAATTAATGAAGATTTGGAGGATTCCCCTGAATTGGTTAATAGCGATCCTTTTCATGCAGGCTGGCTTTATACTATACGTCCCTTTAATGAAACAAGTGAGCTAGAAGGTGTGATGGAAGCCTCAGAGTATGAAGCAATAGTACATGAGGAAAATCACTAAGTGAAACCTGGTGATACTGGTTTCAAAAGAATAATAAAAGCAGGCATATACTCGATACAGGGTTTTAAAGCAGCATATCAATATGAAGCTGCGTTTAGGCAGGAGCTATTTGCAGGTATATTTCTTATACCTATAGCGTTCTGGATTGCCAGTAGTGGTATTGAACTGGTAATATTAATTGCCAGTTTATTGTTAGTGTTAATTTGCGAAATAATAAACTCTGCCATAGAGGCAGTGGTTGACCGTCAGGGCGAAGAATACCATATACTTGCAGGAAGAGCTAAAGACATGGGCTCGGCAGCCGTGTTTTTAGCTTTGTTAAATGCAGGGTTTTGCTGGTTTATTATTTCCATAAATTATTAATGCTATTTAAAAAATTTATTTAGCCTCTGGCTACTCATTTAAAGGAAAAATTATGACAGCACTTATTTGTGGCTCTTATGCTTATGATCATATAATGGTTTTTCATGATCAATTTAAAAACCATATTCTCCCTGACAAAATCCACATGTTAAATGTCTCTTTTTTAGTTCCTGATATGCGTAGGGAGTTTGGTGGCTGTGCGGGAAATATTGCCTATAATCTTAACCTCTTAGGTGAAGAAGCCCTGCCAATGGCAACAGTAGGCAATGATTTTGATTCTTATGCTAAATGGATGGATAAAACGGGAGTTAGCCGTGAATATATTCGTGTATTAAATGAGCACTATACCGGACAGGCTTTTATTACTACCGATAATGATTCCAATCAAATAACTGCTTTTCACCCAGGAGCTATGACCTTTTCACATTTTAATAAAGTGGCTGACGCAAGTGCCTGTGATATTCAAATAGGTATTATTTCTCCTGATGGAAAACAGGGAATGATGGAGCATGCGGAGCAGTTTGAACTGGCGGAGATACCTTTTATTTTTGATCCAGGCCAGGGTATGCCAATGTTTGATGGTGATGAGTTAAAGGCATTATTAAAGCAGGCAACATGGTTAACGGTCAATGATTATGAAATGCAAATGCTTATAGATAAAACGGGTTTAACTCCAGCAAAGATCGCTGAGCAGGTAGAAGCATTAATTGTTACTATGGGTGGAAAAGGTTCTGAAATTATTACTGCCGATAAGACTTTTCATATCCCGGTAGCAAAGATTAATAGCCTAAAAGATCCAACTGGTTGTGGGGATGCTTTTCGAGGTGGTTTATTATATGGATTACTAAATGACCTTGATTGGGAAGTTACAGGACGTATCGCAAGTTTAATGGGGGCTTATAAAATTGAGACCAATGGTACTCAAAATCATTATTTTACCTTAGATGATATTAAAATTCGTTTTAAGGAAAGCTTTGATATGTCATGGTAGAATTTTATATTATTTAATCCTAATGGTAGATAGTTAAATGCTTATATACCCAAATATTGACCCTGTTGCTATTGCAATAGGACCATTAAAGATTCATTGGTATGGACTTAGTTACCTGGCTGCATTTATGGGTAGCTGGCTATTATTGCAATATAGGGCAAAAAATCAGGCTGCGGATGTAAAAGTTAAGCAAATTGATGACTTGATATTTTATGCCGCCGTAGGAGTTATTCTTGGTGGCAGAATAGGTTATACACTATTTTATAACTTTGATTACTTTATTCAAAATCCTTTCGTTTTATTCCAAATATGGAATGGTGGCATGTCATTTCATGGTGGTTTAATTGGCGTATTGGTTGCTATGTGGTTATATGCTAGAAAAATTCAATTAGATTTTTTTCAGCTAACCGATTTTATTGCTGTAGTTGTTCCTTTTGGTTTAGCCTGTGGCAGAATTGGCAATTTTATAAATGCTGAATTATGGGGTAGAGAAAGCAGCTTACCCTGGGCTATGATATTTCCAACTGATCCGCTGGGTCTGGCACGACACCCTTCCATGTTGTATGAATTTTTACTTGAAGGCATTTTACTGTTTATCATTTTGTGGTTGTATGCAAGTAAAAAAAGACCCACAAAAGCAATTTCAGGTTTATTTTTGATCTATTATGGATCTTTCCGAATTATGGTTGAATTTGTTCGGCAGCCTGATGCACATATGGGAAATAATGGCTTTATCTTCTCTGATTGGTTAACCCAGGGCATGTTATTATCTCTGCCAATGATAGTGCTTGGTTTATGGCTGTTTTATTCTGCTAAAAAAGTAATTCAATAATTTTGTAGCTTATCTTTCTTAAGCCAGTTCATATATTATTTTAAAACTCAAAAAGTCTCTTCAAAATGCTACTTTATTAAAACTGTAAATGTAGATAGTCTATACACAATAGTTTCTTGATAAACAAGCTAAAATCAAGTAACATCGTTGGTTTACTGGAATTTACAGAATTATATTTTTTGTATATTACTTATTGAATATACTACTATTACTTCAGAGCGGGGAGAAAGATATATGAGCAAAAAAATGGCTGTTATTGCAACAAAAGGTACCTTAGATTGGGCATATCCCCCATTTATTTTATCTTCAACTGCATCAGCATTAGGTTATGACGTAGAAATATTTTTTACTTTTTATGGTCTTAGATTATTAGAAAAAAAACTTGATTTAAAAGTATCTCCTCTGGGCAATCCAGGTATGCCAATGCCAATGCCTGTGCCTGTTATCATTCAAGCTCTGCCATTTATGCAGGATTTTATTACTTCAATGATGAAAAAGAAAATGGCAAGCAAAGGTATTGCTCCTCTAGAAGAATTACGTGATTTATGTCAGGAAGCGGATGTAAGCTTTGTTGCATGCCAGATGACAGTGGATCTATTTGAAATGGATACTAATAACTTTATTGACGACGTTACTTATGCAGGAGCTGCAGCATTTTTTGAATTTGCTGGTGAAGCAAATATCAGTTTGTACATCTAATAGCTCTTTATTATAAGCTGTTTGTTCTTCACTTTATGAATACTATAAAGTGAAGATTATTAAAAATAAACTGTAATTTAAACCATAGCTACTTTTTTATTGTTATCATCAGCACTATATTTACTTTATGGATGATAGTAATTCTGAATATAAAGCACATATCCTCTTGGTTGACGATGGACAAGTAAACCGAATGCTAGGGGAAAAAATATTAAATAAGCTTTCTTATCAGGTTAGCTTGGCAAAAGATGGTCTAGATGCTATTGAAATAATAGAAAGCCAACCCAGCTCAACATTTTCTTTAGTCCTTATGGATTTGGAAATGCCCCGCCTAAGTGGTATACAGGCAGCTCAAATAATCAGAGAGAGAAAGCTTACTTATGCTCCTATCTTCGCTCTAACCTCGCATCAATCAGAAAAAACCCGAATTTTATGCCGTGAAGCAAAAATGAATGGCTATATTCAAAAACCGCTAAAGTTAGAGATTTTAGAGGAAATACTCGACAGACTCTTTCTATAATAAATCAGCTTATTAATTTATCAAAATATCTACCACGAAACATTAATCGATTCGATTGTTTAGGCTCATCAAATTGAGCACGGGTATGTAATACATTTCTGCATAATAGCCCCTGCCCTGGTTGAAGTTTGCCTTCAAATTGATAGTCCCCACCTTGTTTCATTATTTCGCGTAAAGCTTTTTCAGCGGCAATAATAGTATCGTTATCTTTCCAGATAGCATTCCTTTTCCTGGCACTATAACGCATATGTAAGTACTCACTTTGGTCAAACATAAATATCGGGCCGCTACGGTCAGGTCTAATTAACTCGCCATCAATAACATTTTTTGGAATAATTAAAGCATCTGGATCCATTAAAGCCCTAATATGTTCTGGATTTTTATCTCGTAGCTGAATATAAACCATCTCAGGATCCAGTAGTTTATTTTCTCCACCCTGATGTGCTGGGCAAACACAATGTAATATCAAAGAATAGATTTGTTCATCCAGGCGGTTGTAATAGCCATCCGTATGCCAATTAATGGCTTTGTTGGAATAAGGGATATAATACTTATGTAGTCCTTGTTGATTCACCTGTAAAGCGGTAATGGCATCATTATCAGCACATTCATTATGATCCAGCTGGAGCATTGAAAATTGTTCACCTAGCTTCCTGACCCGCTCTTTATTTAGCTCAAAATCATCAGAGATATTTACCTGTTTGGTTGCATATAAAACCATATTGGTTTGATCTAATATAGCCCCAAGTTGTTGTTTCTCGGCTGCTGTTAAATCAGCTGGATTATTAACTTCAACTACCAGATCTTCAAGCTGCATAGGATAATTAGATAATTTTTTATCCCTCCATTTTTGGTAACTGGATTCATTGTTTAGGCTAAAATGATTATTTACTAATGTTTGCATAGTATTGTATTTTAAAAATATTTTATAAAGGAGTAACTAATGTTGTGAATAGTTTATAATAAGCACATTAGATATACAAATAATATAATGTGTATTTTTGGGATTGTTGATGTTGAATAAAACCAGTCTAATAGCTGAAAGCTTAGCAGCCCCTAATACCTCTTGCCATAATAAAAAAACAGAATTTAAATAACCAATGTCAACAATAAGCCCAGCTACAAAAAATACCCAGGAAAAACCATGGAATGGACGTTTCACAGAACCTACAGATAGTTTTGTCGAAGCCTTTACTGCATCTGTCAGTTTTGATCAACGCCTTTATCACTACGATATTATGGGCTCAATAGCGCATGCAAAAATGCTTAACCATGTGGGAATTCTGAGTGAGAAGGAATTACAACAAATAGTGGATGGTTTAGCACAAATTGAGCAGCAAATAGAACAGGGTAAATTTGAGTGGTCTATCAGCCTTGAAGATGTACATATGAATATTGAGGCTGCATTAACAGGCCTTATTGGCATTACTGGCAAAAAATTACATACCGGGCGCTCACGTAATGATCAAGTTGCCACTGATATCAGGCTTTATTTACGTGATGAAATTAACTTAATTATTCAGGAACTCAAACGTTTACAAGGGGCTTTAATTAACCTGGCTGAACAACATGCTGATACCATTATGCCTGGTTTTACTCATTTACAAACTGCCCAACCCATTACTTATGGACATCACATGTTAGCCTGGTTTGAAAGCCTACAGCGTGATAGCAGCCGTTTTAGTGATTGCTTAAAACGCGTAAATAGTTTACCTCTGGGCGCAGCCGCTTTAGCAGGTACGACTTATCCTATTGATCGCCAATACACCGCACAATTGCTGGGTTTTGAAAATATTTGCGAAAATTCTCTTGATGCAGTGAGTGACCGTGATTTTGCCATTGAATTCACTTCCAGTGCCGCTCTATTAATGACACATTTATCTCGTTTTTCAGAAGAATTGGTTATCTGGTCTTCTGCTCAATTTGATTTTATTGATCTGGGAGACAGCTTTTGTACGGGCTCATCCATTATGCCGCAGAAGAAAAACCCTGATGTTCCTGAATTAGTGAGAGGTAAAACAGGCAGAGTAACCGGGCATTTAATCTCATTATTAACCTTGATGAAATCGCAACCACTTGCTTATAATAAAGATAATCAGGAAGATAAAGAGCCTTTATTTGATACTATTGATACCCTAAAAGGTAGTTTAAAAGTGTATGCAGATATGATGGCGCAGGTAACTATTAAAAAGGAAAATATGAAAGCTGCAGCCAGAAGTGGTTTTTCTACCGCAACTGATTTAGCCGATTATTTAGTTAGAGCAGGAATTGCTTTTAGAGATTCGCATGATATTGTGGGTAAAGCAGTACGTTTGGGGGTAGATACAGGGCGTGACTTAAGTGAAATCCCACTACACGAGTTACAGCAATTTTCAGACCAAATAAAAGCAGATGTCTACGATGTTTTAACTCTAGAAGGTTCAGTAGCGGCTCGAGACCATATTGGTGGTACGGCCCCCAAACAGGTTTTAAAAGCAGTTAAAAGAGCACGTACTCGTCTAGAAAGTAAGTAAATACGAGTAATAATGAAATTAAGCCATCAAAAGCATTCTTCAGTTAGTGCATTAAATACGCAACAGTATGATTTTGATAAAATTTTAAATCATTTTAAACGTATTAATGATATTCGCTTACAACGTACCAGTAATGCTTTAACCAATAGACAAAAGGAATTTTTATTACTTTTACCTCTCCTATTTCATGTCAATCACCCTACTCTGCCAGGCTTTTCAGGTAGCAATTGTCCCATTGGAATTCCAGGTTTTAGCCCAACTGCTGAAATGAAATTGTTAGCTAAACGGATGGCAAAAAGTTATAACTATAAACATCAGGCATACCATCAATACGATATTTCTGCAATATATTTTATGGGCAGTCCTGGTTCGGTTGCTTATTCTAAGGACAGTGATTTTGATATCTGGCTATGCCATCGTGAAGATCTCAGTGCTGAGCAAATTGAAACCTTATATCGAAAAACGATATTAATTAGTCAATGGGCTGAAGAGATTAATTTGGATGTAACTATTTTTTTGGTTAACCCCAAAGAATTCCGAGAAGGTAAATACACCCCACTTTCGATAGAAAGCAGCGGCTCAACACAACAATTATTATTATTAGAAGAATTTTATAGAACGGCAATTTTAATTGCAGGAAAATATCCTATCTGGTGGATTGTACCGCCCGAAGAAGAGATAAATTATAATTTATACGTTGATGCTATTGAAGGGAAACGGTTAATTTTCTCTAATGATTATATTAATTTAGGATCGGTTGCAAATATTCCTGCAGATGAATTTTTTGGAGCTACACTATGGCATATATATAAGGGTATAGATTCACCATATAAATCTTTATTAAAGTTATTATTAATGGAAGCCTATGCCAGTGAATTTCCTCATATTAAATTACTCAGTTTTGAATATAAAAAACACATCTATCAAGATAAAAAAATTGATGTAGATAATATTGATCCCTATTTACTGCTACTTGAAAAATTAACTTCCTATCTTCAAAATCAGCAACCGCTAAATAACGACCGACTGGAATTAATCAGGCAATGCTTTTATTTAAAAGTACACTGCCCGATGAGTAAAATAAAAAATAATCAAAATAATTCCTGGCAAATTAGTATTATGCAGAATTTAGTTAAACAATGGGGCTGGAATTCATTTTATATTAAAATGCTGGATTTTCAGGATAACTGGAAAATAAACGATGTTATCAATGAACAAAAAAAATTGGTTCCAGCACTTACTTTAAGTTATAAAAAATTATCTGATTTTTTTAGTATTCACCACAATGCCAGTCGTATTAGCCAACGTGATTTACATGTTTTAGGGCGTAAATTATACGCAGCATTTGAACGTAAAGCGGGCAAAGTCGAAATTGTAAACCGTCAATATAGAAATCAGCTTTTAGAAGAACATATTTCTTTACACCAGTTTACCAATAACAAACAAATGCATGGCTGGAAATTATTTCTGGGCATTGTTGGACTTGCGGAAGTAGAAAATAAAGATGCACTAAATCAATCGGCCTACCTGATGAAATTGATCAGTTGGCTGTATTTTAATAAAGTAATTAATCAGCAAACCAAGTTTTTGGTATTTGACCAAAAAAATAATCGTATTGCAGAACATGAAATTCAAAACATTATAGCTGAATTAAACCAGAATTACCCTGATAACTCATTGCCTCCAGCAACTATTGATGAGCTGTCTAAACCCGCTATTATTGAAAGTAGTAATTTATTTATTAATGTAGGTTTTGACCCTTTTAATGGCAATGAAAAAGCAGGAAGCCAGGTTGCTACCAGCCGTACAGACTCCTTTAAATATGGTGCAATGTATAGCAATTTAGTATTTAGTATCGATCTGATTTTTAATACCTCATGGAAGGAAGTTATGTTTTTCCATTACGAAGGTGAAAAAGGTATTTTAGATTGTATTAGTCAGTATTTACGCTGGAACAGCAAAAAAAACCAGCAGCTTATTTTACCTCATAATTGCAGTTCTTTCTCCTCTTCACGAGGCGCAACTATTGCTAATCGCGTAAATGAGGTTATTAAAGATATAGTACTAAGCTTTAGAGCTGCAGCAGGTTCAAATCAGCGTTATGTTTTTGCAATTGAACGAGCCTACTATTTATTTGCTTTTGAGGGGGATAAACCGCAATTTAAAAAATTAGAAAATTATAGAGCACTAATATTTGAGCTGTCAAAACCAAGCCAGGAATTTAGTTCTTTAACAGTAGAAAAACATGCAACCGATGATTTAGTTTTACCTGCTATATATCAAAAAAATTGTGCTAACCAGGTACAGTTTTTTTATTTTAATCATATAAAAAATGTAGATATCTATATTTTGGACAATTTTGGTGATTTATACTATCAGCGCCTGGCAATAGAGCAACAAAATGTTCATATTAATCACTATATTTTATTTTTAAATTCTATTATAAATCGCTTACAATTCGACCCTAATAGGGATATGACACTGGATTTTGAAAATGATATTGGCCTGTCTATTTACCAGATGAGTCGACAAGCTAATAAGTTAAAAATAAAAAAACAGCAGACCAATCAATTTCCTTTGCCAAAACAATTTTTAAATATTCAGGCAATTGGTAATCCATCCAATATTTCAACTGAGCATTTTTCAATTTTCTGTGATGATATCGAGTTTTCTGCTCTTGACCATGGTAATCAAGTATACCTGGAACTGGCAAAATATGTTGTAAGTAATAGACCTAGCGGCTTACGTTACCCAATTTATATTACTGATATGGATCTCAGTGTTAACCTTATGGAAAGTGAAGGTTTTCAATCAATATACATCAGTCAACTGCTAAAATATAAGCAAGAAATTGAAAAAAAATTAAACCTGGCAATTAAACAAGTATAGAAATATTAAAGTAATTTCTTGTACATCCGATATATTTTACTACAATTAAATATAATTCTTTTTTATATATAGATAATAATTTCCATGATGACACCTTTAAAACTATCCATAAAAAACAAATTACACTTATCATATTTATTCTTTATTGTGCTTATTATTGTAGGTGGAACTACAACCTATATGCAAAATCACGATAATAAAAGAATTGTAAAGTCGGTTTTGCAAGAGCATATGCCAGTAGTACATAGCTTTTATGAAGTACAAAAAGACATTAAACAACTCACTTCATCAGTTGGTTTATACTTATTAAGCCAGGAAAAAAACTACCAGCAAGATTATACAAATAAGTATGCAGATTTAATAACCAGGCTTAACTCAATACAAGGGAATTATTCACAACAATCCAATACTACACTTGCAGATAAAACCTCAGGAATTATTCATTCAATACAGCAGTTGAATAAATATCTTGTTGATATAATGGTAATAGGTGTTGATGATTTAAAAAACAAGCCTGCTCTGGCTTATGCAGGGACAGGGCTCTCTCCCATCTATAATCAGATGATTCAAGTTACTTCATTAATGATTGATTCTCGTGAAGAAGATCAAGAGCAAGCGGAAGAAATTATCAGTGCTATTTATAAAATTAGAGGAAATTTTATAAATATCTCTAGAGCAATGACCGTATTTCTTTCTTTTAGAAATGACTCTAGCCAACAAATGATAAGTAATTTAATTGATGTAATTAAACAAAAACTCATTGAGCTAACCGAATATCAGGATAATTTTAGTTTTGAGCAAGAAAATGGCATGGAGCAGTTAACCTCGCTGTTTGATAAATATAATGAGGGAATAGGTATTATTATTCCGTTACATCTTGGCAGTGCATGGCGCAAAGATACCCAGATGTTACAAGATTTTATTAGCCCCTTATTAATAAAAATAAATAAACAGGTAGATTACCTGCAACATCAGGAAGAAGAACGAGCTGAAAACAAAATCGCGGTTTTATTTGCCCAACTACAAAGGTCAAACTTACTTAACATCTGGAGCATAATCGTTTCTATAGTATTTGCTATATTGGTAGTTATTATTATTCAACTTATAGTAATTCGACGCCTAAAATTAACTGAACAGGCAATGCTGGCTATTTCTGATGGCGGTCTGGACTATAGTCTGGATGAAAAAGGGCATGATGAATTAAGCAGTGTATCTAAAAGCTTTAATTCCTTCGTGGGAAAAATAAAAAATATTGTTGATTTAGTGATACAGTCCTCAGCTACTTTGGCCCATGAAGCGACTAAAATGAAAAGCATTACTCTAAGTTCTCAAGACCTGGCCAGTGCACAATTACGTCTGGTAGAAAATGTCTCGAAGCAAATGCAACAGAGCAGTGAACAGGTTGAACAAGTTTCTGATCATGCAAAAGAAGCAAGTGTTGCTGTTGAAAAAGCCAGATTAAGAGTTGAAGAAGGCCGCAGCATTATTGAAAGTAGTATTTTATCTATTGACGAAATTGCTAAGGATGTTGCTAACTCATCTAAGGTAGTTGAAACTTTGGCTGAATATG
Organism: Pseudomonadota bacterium; assembly: GCA_045047105.1. Taxonomy (GTDB): domain Bacteria; phylum Pseudomonadota; class Gammaproteobacteria; order GRL18; family GRL18; genus JADGAU01. The sequence continues at coordinate 14,890 of JASFYQ010000079.1, forward strand.
CTAAGAGTATTGGCTTTGTAGTAGAAGTTATTCAAAGTATTTCAGAGCAGACCAATTTGCTGGCATTAAATGCGGCTATTGAAGCGGCAAGAGCAGGAGAAGCAGGTAGAGGATTTGCGGTAGTTGCAGATGAAGTAAGATCTTTATCACAAAAAATTCAATCAGAAACTACTACTATTTCAGAGAAAATATCTAATTTACAAAAGGCTTCAATAGCAATTTTTGATAGTATGGCATTGACTAGAGAAAATACTTCCCAAAGTGTAGATTTATCCAGACAGGCTGGTTCTGAATTTGATAATATTGTTAAAGAAATCACTACTATTACCGATATGAATCTACAAATATCAGCAGCGGCAGAATTACAATTGGATGGAAATAATAGTATTACCAAACGTTTATTTGAGTTAACTATTATGTCTCAAACCTCTGCTAATGCTGCTGCCGAAGCATCTGCTTCCGGGCAAGAATTCCAGTCTATGGCAGAGCAATTACATGCCATTGTTGAACGTTTTGTTAATGATAAATCTCAAGTCAAAACATCAGTGCTACAAACTAAAAACTCTACAACTAAAACTGCCAAGCCAGTAAATAATCAGGATAATGGGGATATAGAACTTTTTTGATTTCTTGGGTTATAATAGAATTTTAAATAATTCATATAATAAGTTTAATAACATCATGGTTGGCAGACGTTTAATTAAAAAAAAGAAAAAAACTACTCCTGGTAAGTTGGATCAAATTGTTCAGGCTGCCCGCAGTAATATCTCTGAACGAGATAAAGGCTATCGTGAGCAATCGCTTAAACTACATCCATGGATCTGTGGACGCTGTGGCAAAGAATTTACCCGCGAAAATTTACATTTATTAACAGTACACCATATGGATCATAATCACGATAATAATCCATCCGATGGTAGCAACTGGGAAAATTTGTGTATCTACTGCCATGATCGCGAACATCAAAAAATACATGACTTTGAACAATACGGTGACTTAGGTAATGCTGGATCAGGTATTGGTAGCGAAGCACCTGCAAATAACCCATTTGCTAATTTACAAGAGCAAATGAATAAGTCTTAAGTTATAAAAAGTAAATTTAGGGGCATAATAAAGCCAGATCCAAATCTAAAATAGCGGATTTATGCTGCTTATCAAAGCTATGGCTAAAAGTGCAGACGGTGTTAGTAAAATCACTTTTATAAACAATTCCTTTTATTTTCCCCTGCCAGTGATTTTGTTGTGGATTTGCTACTTCAACAACGCAGCTATAAGCCGCACCTTTTGAACTTATTGGATTAAGTAAACGACAGTCGTATTTTTTCTTAACATGTTTTTGACTAGCAATAGACAGCTCTAAATGAATATTTTTTAGTTGTAATAACTGTTCGCTAAAATGAATTAAACCAGAAAGGTTATGCACTTTATCAATTACCATAATAGTATGATTTTCTGCATTTATTATAGTATTAGGTTGAAACTGTTCTAAGAGTTTTTGGAGCTGCTGAATCTGATCCAGGCAATTATCTTGCATTGCTGAAGCACTTATTACAAAATCCTGTTGGGTAAAACTTGCACCTATACCCTGTTGTTTTAAATGTTGGTTCTTGTTTAAAGCATAAAGAAGATATTCTCTATTGTTATCTGGACAAAAAATATTCTGCTGAGAATTATTATTTAAAATACCAATTTTTCCATGCCAGTTATTTGCTACCAAACAATAATATTTAGCAAACTGCCATGAGCTTGCACTAATTTTTTTGACAGAATCTTCTATAGGAAAAAGACAATAGGCTCCCTGTGAAGCTGCCATAGTGAGATCGCTACTAATCTTTCCCTGATAATAAATAACACCGCTAATAGTTAAAAAATCCTTCGCTGAATCACTTTGCTCAGTTTTAGCTGAGAGAGTTAATAACAAGCGATTGTTTTGATCGAGAATAACAACATTTCCTTGAGGGTCGATATATTTTTTCATTTTATAAGGTAGTTTTTGGCTTATAACTCCCTGGGGTATTTGTATTTCCTCCATATCACCCACTTGAGCGTATTGATTAGGGGATAAGTAAATAAAGCCATCCTGGCTACCATAACTGGCAATGGATGCACTTTTAAGTGGGTCATTCCAATAGATAATATTGATTAATTGGATGGACTCTATAGTATTCTTAGCTGCTTTCCATTTAACTATTATTTTAATTTGCTTACTATACGCATTGTTTAAATCAGTAACTTCCCAAAAGAGATCATAATTTTTATGAATGCCTTTAATCAATAACTTTTTACCTGATTTAATTTGTAAATATTGGCTTTTATCTAAATAATTAGATAACTTTTCAATTTTACTCTTTGCCAGGGACAAGGCCTCATCTCTGGTTTTACTTAAAGAGCTGCTGGCATTGAGATTAGATAATAAAACCACGATAGCCAAGCTTCCAAAAGCAACGATCAAAGTGCTAATCAGCACCTCCATAAGAGCTATACCTTTATTTTTTATCGTGGTTAACATTAAAAATCCCTCCATGAGCCAATAACCCTTGCCATGGTATTAGCCAAAGGCGGATCAGGTTTTAAGCTTTTGGGGGTATAAATAATTTGGCTATAAACTAACTCCTTATTTTCAGTGGCAAGTATTTTACCCTCAACAATAATTGCACCATGAACAATAATATTCCCGCTAGGAAACCAGTCACCACGGATATAAACAAGCCCATGTATAACAATAGTTCCGCGAGTGGTAAAAGTATTATTGCTGCAATCGACTATTAATATAACTGATTTTTCTTTTGTACCAATAACTGCATTATCTAAAGTAATTTGTTTATCACCATCACCTAGCCAGATTAAACCATTTTTTTGATCCATTTTTTGCACCAGTGCAGCAGAAAAATAAAGTGCATTATCTTTAGCCAGATGTTTTATAAAGGAGGCTTTTTCATTTAGAAAGTTTTCAAAAAACTGATTTCTTGAAAATTGCTGTAAGTTAAAATCTTTATCAATAATATCTACACCTAGGCTTAGCGGTGTTTTTAATATCTGTTGCATAGTTTTTTTATTGTTTTTAAATGCCGGAACAAAGCTTTCACTATGGTTTAATAATACTTTGCCACCAGACCAGATAGTATTTTTTGCATAGCTATTGGTAATGGATAGATTTTCAGTTAAATCAATTCCCAGGCGAGTAATTAATGGATAGGAAACTATTTTTCCTGCTCCATTGCCTGCAATTGGAACGGCAGCGAGTGATTGACTGGTAACCTGTGTAGACGTTTTATCATCGCTATATGCTTCAATAGTAATGTGATTATAGTTTGTATCAGCTTCAAAATAAGAGACAATAGCCAGAGTCTGCTGTTGCTGTTTTAAGGTTTGTTGATCTAATGGCAGACTGGTTTTATTATTGGTGGTTATGGGCTGTTGATCTAAAATAGAAGAAATTTTATTTAACAAAGCATCTGCATTATAAAATGCCTGATCAGAGCGATAATTATTAGCGGAAATTTTTTGTTCTAAAATAATAGATTTACTGGAAAATAAACCAATAAGACAGGCAGCAAATAATAATATGCTAGAAATGATAAGGGTAGTCAGACCCTGTTGTTTTATTTTATTAGCCAAGTTATAAACTCTCATGGGATTATTAACACCATATCATTTCGTATTCTAACCTGCTGGCTAAGCAATTTTTCTACTTTACTATCAGATGATAAATGTGCCTGAATTTGAATATTAACCAGCTGTGTTTCAATCAGGCGATCCCCTGCTTGAAAGGATGTTAGTTTATCTTTTACAGATAAACAGGGAAATTGATATGTGTTTGCTGTTATTTGCCATTGCTTTTGACTAGCCATATGATAACAACGGCTACCCAGGCTACTAAACTTTAGCCTGGTAATACGGATTAAACCATTATCGGTAATGTTCATCCAACTACCAGCATTATTTGCACAGCCATGTTTAGAAAAATTTGAGAGCTTAACCTGTTGTAATGTTTGAATAGCCTGTTTTTTTAAACGAAAAGCAAAAACATCATTTTGTTGCACGTTTACACCCGTATCCTGATCGGCGTCATAAGCTAAACTAATACAATTTTGCTTGCTATTAATATGGATAGCAAAGGGCATAAAATAACTGGCTGGCTTTGTTTGGGGGAGAACACCCTTTATGATATAAAAGGGGTTATTTTTAATCTGAGGATTTTCAGCTGCTCCACTATAAAACCCACTGCGACGAATATCATTAACCAAAATATTCATTACTGCAGTTAATTCCTGGCTCAAACTGGCTGAACTTAATAAATTGCGGCTATTTTTTATAGTAGAGACATAAATAGACATAACCGCTGAAATAATAATTAAAGCGATTAACATAGCTATCATTAACTCTATAAGAGAAAATCCACATTTTTTGTGCAAACTTTAATCTCCATAATAACTACTATTTAGTATCTATTTGATTGTACACTAAAAAATCACTCTGAACAGCTTATTAATTATTTAAGCTAAATAATCCAAACTTGGGTCAGAGTAAGATTCCTGTTAGTATGAGCCCTGATTATTTAAAAGAGAGTAATAACACTATGAAATTATTAATCCGTAACCTTGCACGAAGTACAACAGAGGCCGAACTTTTAACTCTGTTTGAGGCGTATGGCCTAGTGCAATCCTGTGATTTAGTTATGGATAAAGAAACTAATGGCTCTAAAGGTTTTGCCTTTGTAGAAATGCCAAAGGTGGGGGAAGCCAAGCTGGCAATGAAAACTTTAAATGGAAAAGCTATTGCAGGGAACCGTATTAGGGTTAAAAAATCAGAGCCTAAATAAGGCTCTATTTAACGTTTTATTTCTTCCATACTGAATCGGAAGGTGTTTTTCCATCATTACGGTATTTAATTTGTAAGCCATTTAAAAAATTACGGAAGATTTGATCTTTGCAGCTACGATAATGTTTATGATCAGGTTTACGGAAAAAGGCACTTAGCTCATGTTTACTCATAGGGAAATTAGCCATATGCATTATCTCCAGAGTGTCTTCCGCTTTTAAGTTTAATGCAATTTTTAACTTCATAAAAATAATATTATTAGTTAAGCGTTTTTCAGGCTCAGATTTTGGCCCGTCCTTTTTACCTCGTTTATCATTAATTAGACCATTTAAAAAAATAGCTAATTGGGTATCAGATAATTTTTGATAATCGGGATCATCATCCTTTTTTAACCAACAACTGATTTGTTCGCGAGTGACCTTTGATTCAGCAGAGGCAAAGATAGCAATCATTTTATTATCATTAAAATCAAAAATGTAGCGTACTCGACGCAAAACATCATTACTAGTCATAAAGTATTTCTCAGATTAAGTGTTTGGGCAAGGGATGAAATATTAATCACCTCAAAGCCTATAATAAATCATCTCGCTCTAGTTTACAGTGATTTTTTTATTTAGAATAAAAAAATAGTGTTTATGTGGTTATTTTTCTATTTCTATTGATTTATTGTATTTTAAATCCTACACTAAAACCTCTAATAATAACAATAAATAAATCAGAGTTTAGCTTGTTAGTATCAGGAAAACTTTAACTCAGGGGGAAAATAAGGATGTATAAACTATTACCGGGATTGATTATTGTATTTTTTTTATTGCCTGCTTATGCTGAACATAATATTGGAATAGCAGCTAAAGGAGGTTTTCCAGAATATCTATTTTTAGAAAAAATTAAAGCAATAGAAGCAAAATCAACTGCTCAAATGATTGCTACAGCAATTGCAAAAGGGCGACTAGTAATTTTTGCCCAAATGAAAAAACTTACTGATCCAACCATTGGTGATAAAGGTTTTACTGCAGATATATTTGTAGAACAATGGAAAGCCTCTCTAGAAGCGGAATTTATGAGTGCATCAGAAGACCAGCAACGTATTATTGATAAATTAATTTGGGCTGGTCGGATAAGTATGGACAACAATCAAGATCGACTCAATGTAAAAGGGGTTAAATGGAAACATTTTTTACCTGCAAAATGGGCAAGAGAAACGGGATTGATGTTTAATTCTCGAACAGGAATTGTTACTAAACAGCCCGCTATAAACTATCGCCATCCAAGTAATACACCGGATAAAAGAGAAGTTCAGGTATTAACTGAGTTTGCCAAGCTTGGAATGGATGCAAAACCACAGGGTGAATTTTCAATGATGGGTAAACAAAAGATTTACCGTTATTATGACCCTATAAATCTCCTTCGCCCTTGTCTTGCTTGTCATGGTAAACCCAAAGGTGAGCTGGATATGTTAGGTTTTGAAAAAGATGGGCTAGAAAACGGTGATATTATTGGTTTAATCAGTGTTTCTATTGCAATAAAAAAATAGAATAAATTATAAGTGCTAAGCTTTAATATAAATAAAGATTAATAGCCTTAGGAGTATCCAGTGATCGAGCTAGTATCATAAATAAATTTAAATGATCTGCTTCCTTTTAATCAGGGAATATCAGGAGTTCTACAAAGTTACTGAAATATCAGACAAAAAATGTTTTTATTAAATGTAACTTTCATTTCATTAACGGCTAATAATAATTTCACTCCATAAAAAACAATACGGTAAAAGAGTATTGCTTGCTAACTGGAGTAAGTAATATACAATAACCGATGATATAAATTGTTAGATAAATAAACATTATTTTGGATAATAAATTGAAATTTTAATTGGAAACCGTATATTAGTGGCAACAAATACAGGATTGGGATTATGAAAAATAAACATATTGTTATTATTGGTGTTGGGTTTGCAGCACTGACAGCAGCTAAAGAAGCCAGAGCCAAAAATGCTGAAATTAAAATTACGCTTATTGCTCCTAAGGAAGAATTTATTTATTTTCCTAGCCTAATCTGGGTTCCCTCAGGTATTCGCCAACCCGAGCAGCTACGTATTCCGATTGCTAATTTCCTACAGCGATATAATCTTGCTTTCCATGCCGCTGAAGTAACAGGCCTTAAAGATGCAGGGCGTACAGTCATTACTGACAAGGGTGAAATTACTAATGATGCCCTGATTATTGCATCCGGTGGTCGATTTATTAAAAAACTACCAGGTATTAAAAATTCCATTACCCCCTGTGAAGGGATTGATGCTGCAATTAAAATTCGTGATCGCTTAAAAGAAATGGATGGTGGAACTATTGCTATAGGTTTTGCTGGTAACCCTAAAGAACCTTCTGCAATGCGTGGAGGGCCAATGTTTGAATTTCTTTTTGGTATTGATGCACAGCTCAGAAAAGAAGGACGAAGAGATAAATTTAACCTGGTTTTTTTTAACCCTGCTCCAGCTCCTGGTAAACGCCTTGGGCCTAAAGCAGTCAAAGGACTGGTTCAGGCCATGGCTAAGCGGAATATCAAGAGTTACCTTGGTCACAAAATAAAATCATTTGAAAATGGCAAGGTAACTACTGAGGGAGCTGAATTTGATACCGACCTAATCCTCTTTATGCCAGGAATGACTGGTAATTTATGGTTTGATAATAGCGAGCTACCACGTTCTCCAGGTGGACTGGTTAATGCTGATAAACATTGCAGTGTGCCTGGTTTTGATAGGGTGTACGTAGCTGGAGATTCGGGCAGTTATCCTGGGCCAGAATGGATGCCCAAGCAGGCGCATATGGCAGATATCCAGGCAAAAACCGCAATTGCTAATCTATTCTCAGAATTTGCTGGAAGTGATGCAAAAGAGACATTTAACCCAGAGCTAATGTGTATTGTTGATAGTGGCTCAACGGGCATGTTTATATCCAGGACTTCAAGTCGTAATATAGTTCTCCCTCCACTTAGAATTATGCACTGGATGAAGCGCTTTTTTGAATGGTGGTATCTGCGTCAGTATCGTTAATCTGTACTCTTTATAATTAGGAAACGGGAAAATCCATACCGAAGCCAAAAAACAGGTAAAAGCTTGAAGAAGCTCTGCGAGCATCGATAGAAGGCATTTCCCCATCTAATAGATAAAAGAATAACAAAGTATAAAATCATTTTATATCTTGTCCAGAATTAAGTACGCATTTCTATGATCAGCCTACTTTATTTATACAGTACTTATCTTAAGATATTTTAACCTATGGCTTTAACCTAGAAAACGCAGTTAAACTTACTGCAAATGCCTAAAGCACTAAATCTTAAGGATTTCTGTAAAATTTCGAATTCACCCGTAGGGTGACTACG
>JASFYQ010000080.1:0-11844 GCA_045047105.1 Pseudomonadota bacterium
AATTATCCAATATCAATTTTCAATTATTGCCTATTACCGTTATAATGTTGACCTTATTTTACCCTGTTTCTTATAATTTAAATGAGTCAATAGCGAAATCTTATGGAAAAGACGTATACCCCTCAATCAATTGAACAATCCTGGTACAAAATTTGGGAAGACAGAGGTTATTTTTCAATAACCAACCCTCCCAATAAAACAGAAAATATTGATACAGGCCATATAGATAAATCCTATTGCATTATGATTCCACCACCTAATGTAACGGGTAGTTTACATATGGGGCATGCCTTCCAAGATACCATAATGGATACTCTGACTCGTTATCACCGTATGAAGGGTGAAAAAACACTCTGGCAACCAGGTACCGACCATGCTGGTATAGCGACCCAAATGGTGGTCGAGCGTCTGCTTAATGCAGAAGGTAAAACCCGCCATGATTTAGGCCGCGAAGAATTTACAAAAAAAATATGGCAGTGGAAAGAACAATCGGGCAATACCATTAGTCAGCAGCTACGCCGCATGGGCTCATCCCTGGACTGGTCCCGCGAACGTTTTACTATGGATGATGGTTTATCAGATGCAGTTAAAGAGGTATTTGTTAAATTATACGAAGAAGATCTGATCTACCGCGGCAAACGACTGGTTAACTGGGATCCCATATTACATACCGCTGTTTCAGATTTAGAAGTTATATCGGAAGAAGAAGCCGGGCATATGTGGCATATGCAATACCCACTTGCGGATGGCAGTGGTTCAATTATTGTTGCGACTACTCGTCCTGAAACCATGCTGGGAGATTCAGCCGTTGCTGTACACCCTGACGATAGCCGTTATAAAGATTATATTGGTAAAACTATTGCATTGCCTCTTTGTGATAGAGAAATTCCTATTATTGCGGATGACTACGTTGATCCAGAATTTGGAACGGGCTGTGTAAAAATTACTCCAGCGCATGATTTTAATGACTATGCCATGGGCAAACGACATAACCTTGAAATTAGAAATATTTTCACTAGCGACGCAGCTTTAAATGATAGTGTTCCTAAAAAATACCAGGGAATGGATCGTTATGTAGCAAGAAAAGCTATTATTGAAGATTTACAAAAAAATAACCAATTAATAAAAATTGTTGATCACAAATTAGTAGTACCTAGAGGCGATCGATCTGGAGCGGTTATTGAACCTTTATTAACCGATCAATGGTATGTAAAAGTGGGCCCACTGGCAGAACCTGCAATTGATGCAGTAAAAAATGGGGCTATTAAATTTGTTCCCGATAATTGGAAAAACACTTATTTTGAGTGGATGAACAATATTGAAGACTGGTGTATTTCCAGACAAATTTGGTGGGGGCACCGCATTCCTGCCTGGTATGATGATCAGGGTAAAATCTACGTTGCCCGTGATGTAGAGGAAATTCGTAGCAAATATAACTTAGCCGATGATTTTCCTCTACATCAGGATGAAGATGTTTTAGATACCTGGTTTTCCTCTGCTTTATGGCCTTTTTCTACCCTGGGCTGGCCAGAAAAAACCAAAGAATTTGAACAGTTTTATCCTACTAATGTATTAGTTACAGGATTTGATATTATTTTCTTCTGGGTAGCTCGCATGATTATGATGGGACTAAAATTTACAGGAAAAGTCCCCTTCCATGAAGTCTATATTCACGGTTTAGTTCGAGACTCCCATGGCCAAAAAATGTCAAAATCCAAGGGTAATGTATTAGACCCAATAGATCTAATTGATGGCATAGAACTGGAAACATTAGTAGATAAACGTACCAAGGGCATGATGCAGCCGCAAATGGCTGAAAAAATTGAACAGCAAACCCGTAAAGATTTTGCAGATGGAATACCTGCTTTTGGTACAGATGCATTACGCTTTACCTTCGCCATTCAGGCAACTACTGGCAGAGATATTAAATTTGATATGAAACGTATCGAAGGATATCGTAATTTTTGTAATAAATTATGGAATGCTTCGCGCTATGTATTAATGAATACCGAAGGATATGATTGTGGTATAAACTCCTCATTTAATCAACTGGAATTATCACTTGCAGATAAATGGATTATTTCACGCTTTCAAGAAACAGCACAGATAGTAAGCAATGCTATTGATAATTATCGCCTGGATATTGCCTCAAAAGCTATTTATGAGTTTACCTGGAATGAATATTGTGACTGGTATCTAGAATTATCAAAACCCGCTCTATACAATAAAGATAACAGTGAAAACAAGCCTCAACATATAGCCACCAGAAAAACACTGGTGCAAGTTTTAGAGTGGATTTTACGTCTATCCCATCCTATTATTCCTTTTATTAGTGAAGAAATATGGCAGCGTGTTGCTCCACTTGCAGGGCTGGCTTATAAGCAAGGTGAAAACAATAGCATTATGATGCAAAGCTATCCTATTTGTGACACATCATTAATCAATAGCGAAGCCACAAATGAAATGCAGTGGTTACAAAATTTTGTAATGGGCATTCGTAAAATTCGCAGTAGCATGGATATTAAACCCAGCAAGAAGTTGGAAATTCTATTGCAAAATGGCAGCGAAAAAGACAAACAATTTGTTAGCAATAACCAGATATCTTTACTAAAATTAGCAGGTTTAGAGCAGATTAAATGGTTGGATGAAACTCAAACACCACCTGAATCTGCCACTACCATGGTAGGTAAAATGAAAATTTTAATTGCTATGGCAGGTTTAATTGACACAGACGAAGAATTAACTCGCCTGGCTAAAGAAATTACTAAAATTGAACAATATAAAGCCACTATTGAGAAAAAATTAGCAAATGAAAACTTTGTTAAACGTGCACCAGAACAAGTAGTTAATGTTGAAAAAGAAAAACTACACCAGGCACAAATAACTCTGGATGGTTTATTAGAACAGCAGCAACAAATACAAAAACTATAATTAAACCTAAGTATTAAATGCTTTTATAACAAGTATTTAACACTCAATATCAGTAATACTCAAAATGAAACTAAAGAATTTATTCTCTCCCCTGATCAATGCATTTTCTCGCAAAGGCTTAAACAGCACTAATCCTAAAAGCAGAATTCAGGCAATCCTGGAAGAATTAGAACCTGGCAGTAATGAGCTAGAAGATATAGCCATAAACGATCCCGATGCAGATGTTAAAATCTGTGCTATCAATCGTTTAAATAGTCTGGATGTAATGCAACAGGTACTGATAAAAATAAACGATGGAAAAGCCAAAGAAATAACACATCAACGCTTTTCAAAACTGCTTAGTGGCGAAATTTTCCCCATTCCAGACTTACAGGATAGAGAAGCAGTAATAAAAGGAACCCTGCCCAATAAAACTATCGAGTATGTAGCACTCAATGCCAAAGAACCTCAGCTACGTATCCTGGCACTCCATAAGGTCAACCGAGATGCTTTATTAGGTGATATAGCTCTCAGTGATGCGAATAGTCAGGTTAAAATAACTGCAGCAAGTCAACTGGGTAAAAAATCAACTCTTGAACGTGTCTGTAAACAATCTCGCAGCAAAGATAAACGGGTATATAAAATCTGTAAAGAAAAGCTTACCCGTATTATTGATGACGAAGAACGCCCACAACGCATAAACCAAGAAATTCTGGACTTATGTGACCAATTAGAAAAAATCTACAAGCGTAATTTACTGATCCAAGAAGAATCCACCATTATACATCTACAAGAAAAGTGGCAGGAATATAAAAACTTTACTAATGAACAAAATCAACAATGTTACCAAAATATTATTAACAAAATTAATATCTCACTTGAGCAATTAAAGCAGCAACAACAAGATGAATTGCTCATTGTTCAGAATTTACAACAGATTATTCACAACTTAAGCATTGAAGCAGAAGCTCTATTAGAAATAAAAGAGCAAAATAATGTAGGGATGATAGGTTCAAAGCTAAAAGCAATAGAATTATACAAAAAAAGTTGGAATGAACAAGTCCAACAAATTAATATAAAAAAACAAAAAGATCTTATTGAGCAATACCAAAATATTCTTATATTAATTGAGCAGGCAGAAGAACAAAAAGAAAACCTTTCCAGCTTTGATTTATTAAAGCAATATATCTCCCAGGCAGAACAATTATTAGCACATTCACGCTATATTAGTGAAAAAATAATCCGCTCATTAAAAAATAATTTTAAACTCGAAGAGCAAAATATTGATTCATCTAATCCTCAATATAACGATCTACAAATCAGATTTAAACAAAGAATTGGCCTATTACAGCAACGCATTAGCAGTCAACAAGAGCAATACCAAATACTTATTCAAAGCTCTGAAAAGTTAATTGTAGAAATCAATAATAAACTGGAACAGGGTAAAACAGAGGATGCCCAACAGCTTAAAAAACAATATCATCAACTGATTGAAAGTTGCAATATTATTTCTTCCAGAGACAAAGAGGAAATGCTAGAAAAAGTACGCTCTTCTGATAGTGAGTTAAATAAACTGAGTTCATGGAAAAACTGGGCTAATAACCGCGAACGTGAAAATTTAGTACAACAGGCACAAGATATATTAGCAAAGATTCAACAATCGGATAAAAATATTGCTATAGTTTATGAGCAATACGGTGATCAAGTAAAATCATTACGCCAACAATGGAAAAAACTTACAGGTCGTTCTCCCGATAAATTATGGGAACAGTTTAATAATTCATGTAACTTATGTTTTGAGCAATTTACCCCCTATTTTGATCAACAAAATAAACAACGCGAAGACAACCTGCTTCTAAAACAAGGTATTTGTACCCAGCTAGAAGATTATATTAACTATATGCAATGGCCGTCAGCAGGTGAAAATGAAACAAGCGAGGATATTGATTGGTTACAGGTAAATAAAATTTTACGTCAGGCAAAAGCCGAATGGAAAAGTATTGGCCCTATTGAAAATAGCCAACACCAAAAATTACTAAAAAAATATAATCATCTGGTTAATATTATAAATGCTGAGCTAAAAATACTATGGGCTAAAAATCAAAAAAAATATCAGCAGCTGATAGAACAAGTTTTTGCCTTACATAAAAACCTGGATAAAGATTTAAATAAAGCTATTAATGAGGCTAAATCCTTACAGTCACAATGGAACAAAATAGGCCCGGTACAACATTTTCAACGCAAAACATTGTGGAAAAATTTTAGAAAAGGCTGTGATATTATTTTTAATAAACGAGATGAAATTAAAAAAGAAAGTAATCAGAAAGATGAATCTATTCTGCTTGAAAAAACAGGGCTATGTGAAAATTTAGAAGCATTAATTAAGCAAAGTGATCAACAAAATTTAAGCCTGGAAGATTTTAAAAGTGCCTTTGCTGATATTCAAAGTATCTGGTCACAGAGTACAGCAATAGCTAAGAACTCTACTAAATTAAAAGAAATTGAGCAACGTTTCAAGCAGGCAAAACAAGCCTATAAGAAAAAAATTGATCAATTTTTAGAATTACAAAAGCTACATCAGCTGGAATTATTACAACAAAAAGCAGATATTTGCCGAGCAGTAGAAAACAACCAAACCGAAAGTGCAGAACAAGACTGGAATGTGCTGGAAAGCTTAACAGATAAATCATTAGAAAAAGCAATCTTAAAACGCTTTCAAGAAGCTCAAAAAATGCTTGAAGAACCACTTTCACAGCAACAGCTTAAAATATTATATAAAGAAAAAGAACAACTTTGCCTTAGTTTAGAAGTAATAAGCGGTAAAAATTCACCTGATGAAGATGCACAAAATCGCCTGAAATTTCAAATTGAGCAGATGAATAACAAAACTAAGCAAGATACTATGCAAAGTATTGAAGAAATCATTTTGCAATGGACTTTATTAGCAGACTTGGAACAGCACAATAGCCTGACGCAACGTTTTAAAAAAGCACAATAATAGCTAAATGGTAATATAAAACTTAATCTGACAGGTAATAATTAAAGCCTAGTCTCACAGACCAGGTGATTTAAATTGCTTTATTATTTTGCATTTTCAACCAAAAGCTTTCTTGGCACTTATTGACGAAAATTTTCTTCACTAAGCTAATATTTGCAGCTGATGAGTCTATAATTTCATAGCTAAAGTTGAGCTTTTTTATCTTTAGAGATAGATGTTTACCAGTAAAGGTAGGTTAGTTTACCTTCTTAGCTATTTAAAAAGTAATTCTGAGGTAAAACACAATAAATATCAATGATTTTAAACCAAGTTTAGAACTTTACACTAAAGTCAGGGCTGGGTTTGTTTCACAAAACACATCTTTGGGTTAGTGCTGTCGTAAAAATAAAATAAGTGCTCCCAATGCAAAACTAACATTATTGGGAGCATGGAATGGTCCTAAAGGAAATGCTTAAACCTATTAACAGCAATATACTTTAAGCTATAAAACTGTAAAAAAAGGCTGCTTAAATTAAGCAGCCTTTTTTATAACCTAGAATGTGAAATTTAGAAAAAGCACTATTCTTTTGCTTGCCTAGAAGCTCTTTTTCTATCACTTTCTTTTAAAATACGTTTTCTTAAACGAATAGAGTGTGGTGTAACTTCAACTAATTCATCTTCATCAATAAACTCTAAGGCTTGTTCTAAAGTCTGTTTAATTCGAGGAACCAGAACAATGTTTTCATCTGTTCCAGCTGCACGAATATTGGTTAATTGTTTGGCTTTAAGCGCATTAACAACCAGATCATTTTGTCTGGAATGAATACCAATAATCATACCTTCGTAAATAGGTATGCCATGGCCTAAAAACAGGCGTCCACGTTCTTGCAGATTGAATAAAGCAAAGCCTACGGAAGTACCCTGACCATTACTGATCAATACACCATTATTACGCTTACCCAGGTTAACCTCTAAGTAAGGCCCATAATGTGAAAAGTTGTGATATAACAGTCCGCTACCAGAGGTCATGGTCATAAATTCGCTTTGAAAACCAATTAAACCACGTGCTGGAACAAGATATTCTAAACGTACTCGACCATGGCCATCTGGAACCATATTTTTAAGCTCACCCTTACGCTCGCCTAATTGCTCCATAACCTTGCCCTGATGTTGATCTTCTATATCAATACTCACATCTTCATAGGGTTCTTGTTTTTCACCATCTACCATACGAGTAATTACTTCTGGACGTGAAACACCTAGCTCGTAACCTTCACGACGCATAGTCTCAATTAATATACCTAAATGCAATTCTCCACGTCCAGATACTCTGAATTTATCAGGATCAGCTGTGTTTTCAACACGTAAAGCCACATTATGTAATAATTCTTTATCCAGACGATCTCTGATTTGTCTAGAGGTAACATACTTACCATCTTGGCCTGCATAAGGAGAATTATTAACCTGAAAAGTCATGCTTACTGTTGGTTCATCCACGGTAAGTGCTGGAAGTGCTTCTGGAGTATCTGGGTCACAAATAGTTTCAGAAATATTTAATGGCTCAATACCAGTAAAAGCAATAATATCTCCTGCCTGAGCTTCTTCAACTTCAATACGCTCCAGACCTTTAAAAGAATACAGTTTTAGCATACGTGCCTTTCTCTGTTTTCCATCGGTACCAATAACTACAACCTGGCTATTGGTTTTGATTTTTCCACGTTTAATTCGTCCTATACCAATCACACCCGTGTAGGTATTGTAATCAAGGGTAATCACCTGCATTTGAAAACCACCATCCACATCCACATTTGGAGGAGAAACTTTTTCAACAATAGTTTCAAATAAAGGAGTCATATCCCCTGAGCGCGCCTCAGAATCTAAGGAAGCATAACCATTAATAGCGGATGCAAAAACAAAAGGAAAATCCATTTGCTCATCGGTTCCTTCCAGACGATCAAATAAATCAAAGGTTTCATCGATTACCCAATCAGGGCGACCACCTTCACGATCAATTTTATTTACCACAACGATGGGATTCAAGCCCATTGCAAATGCTTTTTGAGTCACAAAACGGGTTTGAGGCATTGGGCCTTCTACTGCATCAACTAATAATAGAACACAATCTACCATAGATAATACCCGTTCAACTTCTCCACCAAAATCAGCATGCCCTGGGGTATCTACAATATTGATATGATATCCATTCCATTCAATTGCAGTATTTTTAGATAGAATAGTAATACCACGTTCTTTTTCAAGCTCATTAGAATCCATAATCCGTTCATCAAGTTTATCTCTTTCAGAAAAAGAACCGGATTGCTTTAATAGCTCATCTACCAAAGTAGTTTTTCCATGATCAACATGGGCAATAATGGCTATATTTCTAATTTTACTGATGTCTTTCACTGTGTATGTATCCCTAAAATCGACTAAAAAAGTGACTAAATAAGCTTAAAATTCTCTATAATGAGTAATTATTGAAAAATCGTGCATTATACATCATTTTGTCTATACTTTAAAAACTATAATTATAAAAATTAACTAAAGTTTTTTTAAAATTTGGCGTTATAGTGCATATAGAATAAATTAGTCCTGCCTTTTTCACTTTTGATAAGGAAGGATTAGAGCTTAAATAACAGCAGATCAAATGGGAATTAGAAAATGAATAACTCCGCTACAAGCTTTATGGCTAGCAGTAATGAAAGCAACTATCCCCAGGGCCTTAGAGCCTTTACATTCTGGATATTTGAAACATTATACGCTGTTGATATTGCAAAGGTATTAACCATTAGTCAGGACCTATCCAATATTCAAAATATACCTGCAACAGCGAAGGGATTATTAGGCATGGTAGAGTTTCAGGGACATGCTATTCCCGTTATTGATTTTGCCAGTATGCTAAATTTAAAATCGGCTATTCAATCGGGTAAGGATCTAATCCAATTATTAAATGATCGGGAAAATGACCACCATGCGTGGATAAATGCTTTAGAAAACAGCATTATTGATGGCGTTCCATTTTTAAAACCTAAAGATCCCAAACTATGTGCTTTTGGAATGTGGCTAAAGAGTTTTAAATCACGAGATGAAACACTAATGGATATTTTAGAGGATTTTAATAAGCCTCATAGACACATTCATAGCCTGGCAGATAAATTACTGGACATGCGTGTATCAGGAGAACATGAAGAGGCACTAAAAATTCTGAATTTAGAACGTGATATCACCATGAAAAAGCTTACCAAGCACTTTTCCCATGCCCGAGAGCATGTGCGTGAATCAAGCAGAGCGGTATTACTTTATATTACCGAAGATGGAACTACACCTACTGTAGCCCTGCAAATTGATGATATTCATGATGTAATTGACTTTAAAGCAGAGCAATTTAAAGCCATGTCGAGCTTAAAATCTATTTTAAACAGTGATGAAGAGAAATTAATAAACAGTTATATTAAAATAAATGATAACGCAGACTGTTTACTGATTAATGCATCAAATATTTCCAGTATTATAAATAATTAAACTTTTTATTAGCAAAGATTAAAAGCCTTTAGCCTTTTCCTATTAACTAAAGGCTAAAGGCTTTTTTTTAGACATTAAACCTGAAATGTAATACATCTCCATCTTGAACAAGATAGTCTTTGCCTTCCACTCTTAATTTACCTTTTTCTTTTGCTCCAGATTCACCACCACAGGCGATAAAATCATCATAGGCTATAACTTCAGCTCGAATAAATCCACGTTCAAAATCGGTATGGATAACTGCAGCGGCTTTGGGGGCTGTTGCTCCAATCTCTACCGTCCATGCTCTTACCTCTTTTACACCTGCGGTAAAATAGGTTTGTAATGTTAATAAACCATAACCCGCACGAATAACTCGGTTTAGACCAGGTTCTTCCAGACCTAAGTCGGCAAGAAACTCAGCTAAATCTTCGTCTTCAAGTTCGACCATTTCAGCTTCTATTGCAGCACAAACACTTACAATGCTTGAGCCTTCTTGCTCTGCATAGGCTGCAACTTTATCTAAATAGGGGTTATCAGTGAAGCCTTCTTCATCAACATTAGCAATATATACTGTAGGTTTTAGTGTAATTAACTGTAAATCGCGGATAACTAAAAGGTCGTCATCGGACAAGTCTAAGATTCTGGCAAGTTTGCCTTGCTCTAAAACTGTTTTAATTTTCTCTAAAACATCACGACGTTTAATAATATCCTTATCGCCACTTTTAGAATTTTTTGATGCTTTTAAGTAACCACGATCCACGCTGTCTAAATCGGCCAGGATAAGCTCGGTATTTATAATTTCAATATCATCAATAGGATCTATTTTCCCCGCAACATGGACAATATCCTCATCATCAAAACAGCGCACTACGTGGGCAATTGCATCTGTTTCTCTAATATTGGCTAAAAATTTGTTCCCCAGGCCTTCACCTTTGGAAGCTCCGGCAACTAGTCCGGCTATATCAACAAATTCAATGGTAGTGGGTAAAATCCGCTCGGGTTTTACTATATCGGCCAGGGCATTTAATCTGGGGTCAGGTACAGGAACAATGCCGATATTCGGTTCGATGGTACAAAAGGGATAATTTTCCGCCTGAATTTTAGCCTTGGTTAAAGCATTAAATAATGTAGATTTTCCTACATTAGGTAGACCAACAATGCCACATTTAAATCCCATCTTTTTTTACCTGTTTTATATTTGTAATTGATAATATGTAATTTTGCGTAGATTCTATCTTAAAAGCTTTGTCAGGTAAACATGGATATTTTAAAACTAAGCAGCCGCAGACTGCTTAACCCAACGATGACATCCTATTAGTGAAAAAGTTAAGCCTATTAGCACAAACAACAAAGCAAAGAGCGTAAAAATTTCTTGTTGTAAAGAATAATATAAGGAAAAACTCATGCCTAATAGGGCGGCAATAGCGCTATGAATACAGGAATGTTTTACTGAGGCCATAGCGGTAATAAAACCTGCACTTGCCATAACTATAAAAAAGCAGATAGCTCCAGTGGCATAGATAAACAATTGTTCCCACTGTATAAGTTCGGGAAAGCTGTGTAATAAGTAGTTATATGCAACGGATGCCATAATAAAAATTAACTGATTAAGTAAACCTAATAAGACAATGCAAGTAAAACCAAGGCTAATTGCTTTTAGACTATTTAACATGATTTTTATCCTTATAATTAGTTGCTAAAAAAAAGCTGAAGTTATTATATGGTTGTTTTGTATATACATTTATGATACCTAAAAGTGCAGCTTAAAATACTATTTATTTTGAGTGTAACTTATTCATTGCCTGATCTAATTTACCTTCAATAATTAGCCCCATTACATCAATAGCATTGTCTATTGCCTGTTCTATAAGAGCCCGGTCAGCCTTAGATGGAGCGCCAAGCACATAGTCACTGACTTGATTCTTATTACCTGGATGGCCAATACCTATTCTTAAACGATAAAAGTCTTTGGATTGTAATTGATTGATGCTATCTCTTAAACCATTATGTCCGCCATGGCCGCCACCTTTTTTTATTTTGGCAGTACCCGCAGGCAAGTCCAGGTCATCGTGGACTACTAATATATTTTCTGGGGAAATTTTATAAAAACTGGCTAATTGTTTTATTGCAAGGCCACTTCTATTCATAAAAACAAGCGGTTTTAATAACCAGATTGGCTGATAATTAAGTGTAATTTTGGCAGTTTCGCCAGAGAACTTCTTGTCTAATGAAAAGCTAGCTAAAGTAGATGATTGAGAAGTGGCTAGTTGCTCCACTAGCCAAAAACCAACATTGTGACGAGTAGCAAAATAGTCTTTGCCTGGATTGCCCAGTCCAACTATTATTTTTATTTGCTGCTCGGCCACAATTTTAGTTAAAAAAGAATTTAATCTTCTGTTGGTTCTTCAGTAACTTCATCCTCTTCTGTGATTTTCTCACCACGAGGCATGGTA
>JASFYQ010000081.1:0-23641 GCA_045047105.1 Pseudomonadota bacterium
ATATAATGTTGCAGGTCTGCCAACTTTAAAGTCAGATGGCGTTTTCCTGAGTGGATACTTAAGGTTTGATTAAGCGATAAAATAGTTATAGCAACTACGTATTCTAAACGCTCACTTACTCGGCTGGCTTGTATGGATAACATTTTAACCCCTTTACCTTTTGCCAGTTCAGGCAAGGAATTAAGTTTATGGATTAATAAACGCCCTTCATTACTCACCACTACGACTTGGTCCGTTCCTATATTGCTTATTTTCTGCGGCTCTAAAACTTTTGCACCTGATGGTAAATTAATTAGAGCTTTGCCTTTTTTATTTTTAGTCACCAGTTCTTCTAATTTACCAATAAAACCATAACCTGCATCCGATGCAAATAAATAGCGCTCGTTATTATCACCCATTAAACAGTTGGTAAAAAAGGCATTAGCTAAACAATTTACTCGCCCGGTTAAAGGCTCACCCTGACTTCTGGCAGAAGGAAGGTCATGGCTATTAATAGAATAACTTCTGCCCGTACTGTCTATAAATAACGCCGGCTGATTGCTTTTACCTTTGCAATTGCATAAATAACTATCACCCGCTTTATAATTTAAACTGGTAGGGTCAAGGTCATGGCCTTTAGCAGATCGTATCCAGCCTTTTTCAGATAAAATAATAGTAATCGGCTCACTGCTAATCAACTCCATTTCTGACATGGCTTTTGAGGCTTGCCGGGTTACAATCTGTGAACGTCGATCATCACCATGTAACTTTGCTAAAGCCTGTAGTTCTTTTTTAACCAGTGTTTTCATACGTTGGTGAGAGCCTAATATTTTTTCCAATTTTTCCTTTTCTTCATTCAGCTCATCCTGCTCACCTCTGATTTTCATTTCTTCCAGACGAGCTAAATGGCGCAATTTTAACTCTAATATCGCTTCAGCCTGAATATCAGAAATTTTAAAGTGGGACATTAATACAGGCTTGGGTTTATCCTCGGTTCTAATAATATGAATGACTTCATCAATATTTAAAAAAGCGATTAATAAACCTTCTAAAATATGCAAGCGATGGATAATTTTATCCAGGCGATATTGTAGTCGCCTACGTACCACCTCAAAACGGTATTCCAGCCATTGTTGCAAAATAGGTTTTAAACCTAATACCTGTGGCTTACCATTAAGCCCAATAATATTCATATTTACACGAAAGTTCTTTTCTAAATCTGTCGTAACAAATAGATGATCTAATAAAACTTGCGTATCTACCCGATTAGAGCGGGGAATAATTACCAAACGAACAGGATTTTCATGATCCGATTCATCCCGTAAATCACTGATCATGGGCAATTTTTTTGCCTGCATTTGTGCCGCTATTTGCTCTAGAATTTTAGCTCCAGAGGTTTGGTGAGGTAGTGCATGAATAACAATATCATGGTTCTCAACTTCATATCGAGCGCGCATTTTTATGCTGCCTAAACCGGTTTGATAGATTTTTATCAAATCTTCTACAGGGCTTATAATTTCAGCATCAGTTGGATAGTCCGGGCCTTTTACCTCGAGCATTAATTGTTCAAGATCAGCCTTTGGTGAGTCAATTAACAAAATACAGGCATTAACCACTTCACGTAAGTTGTGTGGAGGAATATCAGTTGCCATACCTACAGCGATACCTGTTGTACCATTAAGTAAAATATGCGGCAATTGAGCAGGTAAAAGACGAGGCTCTTCTAGAGTGCCATCAAAATTTGCCACCCAATCAGTCGTACCCTGTGGTAATTCAGCTAATAATACTTCTGCAATAGCCGATAATTTAGCCTCGGTATAACGCATAGCAGCAAAGGATTTAGGATCGTCCATTGCTCCCCAGTTACCCTGTCCATCAACTAGTGGATAACGATAGGTAAATGGCTGAGCCATTAACACCATCGCTTCATAACAGGCAGAATCTCCATGAGGATGGTATTTACCTAATACATCACCAACAGTTCGAGCTGACTTTTTATATTTAGCTGAGGCCTTAAGGCCCAGTTCAGACATGGCAAAAATAATGCGACGTTGCACAGGTTTCAGGCCATCGGCAATATGTGGCAAAGCCCGGTCTAGAATTACATACATGGAGTAATCCAGATAAGCTTTTTCGGTAAATACTTTTAAAGCCTGAGTTTCTATTCCATCATCATTAAATTCTATTTCTGACATTACTATCCAATTTTTTCCTGATTTTGTTTAATTATTTTTAATATGTGACATGAGTACAGATTATAACATATCAAAAAAAAACAATGAAAACACCTGCTCTACCATCATTTGATGGTAGAGAAAAGAGTAAAACTAAAGTAATATCCTAGTAGACCGATAGACTTAACACTGATATGGTTACTATATTTACTTTTAATTTTTTTCGAGCACAGGATACAAGATGAATACGCTTATATTTAAATTCATTCATGGTTTAATGTACCAGATTGGAATAAAAACCATCCGCGCACAATTTACATTTTCCTATATTTTAATAGCTATTTGTGCTCTTATTGGCACGGTAGTATTGTACCAATCTATTGATTCAAGTGCTGATACCATCAATGTTGCAGGTCGTCAGCGAATGCTAAGCCAACGTTTGGCTAAAGAAGTACTCTTTTATGCACAAAATCTAGAAAGTAAACAGAACCTGCTCAAAACTATTGAGTTATTTGAAACATCCCATCAGCGTCTACTCAATGGTGATAATTCTATAACAAAAATTAAATCCCCTGCCATTTTAAAACAAATGAATCTAGTAAATCAGTTATGGCAAGATTATAAACAGGCAATTATGCTTTATCTGGACAAAAGAGATAGAGAACAACTAAAAATGGTTCAGCAACTTGCTCCTATGGTATTAAAAAATATGCATAAAGCCGTTACCATGATTACTGTCGATGCTAATGCCAGCACCTCTAAAAATCAGTATATTGCTTTAACCATGCCTATTCTTATTTTATTGCTGGTCTTTTTTGGTCGTCAATATGGCCTATGTTCACTTATGAAAAATATTAAAGTGATGTCCGCTTGCCTGCAACGAGTCAGCCAGGGGGATTTTTCACAGCAAGTAGATATCCCCAAATATCTGCAAGAAACTGAAATTGATGCACTTTTTAAAAATTATAATAAAATGTTATCAGAAGTTGGAAACTTATTATCACAGGTAGATAGTTCTGTGCAAAATGTGACTAAGGCAAGTCATCAAGTCAGTCAGATTTCAACTCTGGCTAAAGATGGCTCAATACAGCAAAACTCAGAACTTACCTCATTTTCAAGCATAATTGAACAGGTTAATACGAGTGTAATAGAGGAGTTTAAAAATATTGCACTCACTGCAGAAGCCTCTGAAAAAGCAGATATTGAAGCTCAGAGTGCAGCTATGGTTGTAGCAGAAGCTCAACAAAATATTCATCAAATGGCAGAACAAATTGCCAATACGGGTAAAATTATAATAATGCTCGAAAGTGATGCCCAACGTGTAAGCAAAGTTGTAGAGGTCATTACCGGCATTGCTGAGCAGACCAACTTACTGGCCTTAAACGCAGCTATCGAGGCAGCCCGTGCAGGAGAGCAGGGACGTGGTTTTGCAGTTGTAGCAGATGAGGTACGTACTCTGGCACAACGTACTCAAAAATCCACAGAGGAAATCCGTAATATTATTGAAAGTTTACAGTCTCAGTCTAAAACCGCCGTTGTGGTTATAAAAAATTGTCAGGAACAAGCTATATCCAGTGTGGATAAAACCGAAAATACCTCTATCACATTACAACAAATAACCAGCCTGGTAACAGAGATCAATAATAAAACCAGAGCAATTAAATCAGCATCTGAACAACAAAATAACTTATCAAAAACTATGAGTACGGGTATGGAAAATATCGCTGAAATTGCAAAAGCTACGGAACAGTCTGTTAATGAGTTAGCTATTATCAGTGAAGATATTAATCAACAAATGAGTGATACACAAATTTTAGTCAGCCGATTTAAATATTAATTCAGATTTATTCTAGCTTCACATGTAATAACTTTGCAGGAAGTTTTTCCGAACTAATAAATAATTGTTTAGCTTGCTGATCAAAACTAATAGCCTCTGGCTGATATAATCCTTTGAAATTAATTTTATTTGATGGTGTATGCAAGGCTTTAGCCCAACTTTGATTATTTTGGTTAGCAAAGAGATAGACTTTGCCATAAACTAAAATAGCCGCCTGTTTTCCATCTGCACTGATATCCATAGCAGCAGGTCGTTTAAAATAATTAAGCTTAGTGATCTTTTCAGCAACTAATATCTGATTTTCGCTGTTTTTATCTAATTGCAGTGGTAATTCAAAAACATGGACCTTTTTATTACGCTTAGAAAGTAAGATAATTTTGTTTTGAACAACATCAACGGCTACAGATTCAACATCGTAGGATTTATCTTTGGGATACTGAAAATCAATAGTCCATAATGGTTCCATTATCTGTTGCTGAAGCTTAGGTTGATAAACATCTGGCTCCTTATAAATGGACAGGCTAGCATTATAATGAATTTCATTATTATCTCCTGTATCCGCTATTAAAAGATAAGATTTGCCTTTAAGTTTAAAGGATGACATATCTTCCCAATCTCTAGGGAATTCCCCTCCCATAAAAAAAGTTCCCAAATGTTTGCCGGTAAAGTCCATAGCATAAAAAATGGAAGCGGTACCACTGTCATTGTGGGTCCATAAAACATTAGGATATCTGGTCGAAACTGCCAGACCGCTGGATTCATCAATATCCTGATTTTCAATAATATGATTATTGAAAATAAAGTTTTTTGCCATTAAATTTGTTGTTATTAATAAAATAAAACCAAAATATACCAAAGCTTTAAACATCTGCTCCACACATCCTCCTTTATTTACAATGATTTTTTTTGTTATTAACAAAAAGTTATACGTTATAATCCACAAACCTTAGTGTATCTTAAACAAAACTGCTTAGCCATGCTTATAAATTGAATTAAATTCTTTGACTATAGAAAACTCACAAACCCAATTTCTTATGTTATTTAAGAGGACAAAATGATAACAGCCCATATTCTTTTTATTGGACATCTCTGGCCAGAACCCGACTCTTCTGCTGCGGGTTATCGCACTATGGCCTTAATTGATGCATGCCTGGAACAACACTGGAATGTGGATTTCTCTTGTGCAGCGGAGCCTACCCCCTGGAGTGTGCATTTACAAAAAATAGGAGTTGGCTGTCATGCAATTACAATAAATTCAGAGAGTTTTGACCAATGGATAAAAGAGTTACAAGCTGATTTTATTGTATTTGATCGCTTTATGACAGAAGAGCAATTCTCCTGGCGAGTTGAAAAAAACTGCCCTCAGGCTATTCGTATTATTGATACTTCTGATTTACATTTTTTACGCCGCAGCCGTCAACAACAGTTAAAACTTCAGAACCAGGCTTCTAATAACAAAAGCTTAAGTCATAGTGCTTTAGAGTTACCACCGCTTGATTTAAATAATCAGGATAGTATTCGTGAAATTTCAAGTATTTATCGCTGTGATCTTGCTCTGGTTATTTCCTCTTATGAAATGAAATTATTAATAGATAAATTCCAAATAAGCAAACAACTTTTAATGTATTTACCCTTTATGTTTGAAAACTCTCAGATAAAAGAAGCACCAATAAAAAATAGCTATGCTTCCCGAAAAAACTTTTTTATGATTGGCAATTTTTTACATGAGCCCAATTGGGATGCAGTTTTATGGTGTAAACAAAAACTCTGGTCAAAAATACGAGCGGCAATACCTGAGGCACAATTGCATATTTATGGAGCCTATACCCCGGAAAAAGCAAGACAACTGCACCAGCCTAAAGAAGGTTTTTTTATTATGGGACGAGCTGAAAATCTGGATGCTCTAATCCAAAAATATCGCGTTAATCTTGTCCCTTTACGTTTTGGCGCAGGTATAAAAGGAAAAATAGCCGATGGTTTTCGTTTAGGCCTGCCCTGTATTACAACTTCAATTGGTGCTGAAGGAATGGCTGATAATCTACCCTGGGGTGGTTTTATTTGTGATGATGAAAATAATTTTTGCAACACAGCTGTCAAACTATACCAACAGCCAGATACCTGGTTACAAAAACAACAATATGGCTATGATATTATCAAAAAAATTCATAATAAGTCACTCCATCAGGCAAACTTTATCAAACAGCTATTACAATTAAAGAAAAATATTACACAGCATAGAAATAAAAATTTTATTGGCTCTATGTTAAGATACCATCTGCACCGTAGCCACGAATTTATGTCGCGCTGGATAGAGGAAAAGAATAAATGAATAAACACCTTGCTCTCATTATTGATGATGAACCAGATATCTGTGAACTATTAGAAATTACTCTCAAACGGATGGATATTGATACTTTATCAGCAGGTGATTTAAAAACAGCCTATAAGCATTTAAATGAGCATAAAATTTCTATCTGTTTAACCGACATGCGCCTGCCTGATGGCAATGGTCTGGAACTAGTAAAAGTAATTCAAAAAAAATATAGCCATATTCCAGTAGCTATGATCAGTGCCCATGGCAATATGGATACTGCAATAGAAGCCTTAAAATCTGGAGCATTTGATTTTGTATCTAAACCTGTTGTATTAGCCGAGCTAAGAAATCTGGTTAATGCTGCAATAAAACTTGCTGAACAAAATGATAAAATTAGTGATACAACAAATACAGCAGAAAGTCCTCAATTACCAACAACAGATAAAAAGAATCAACTTATTGGTAGTTCAACACAAATTGAACAGATCCACCAACTTATCCTTAAATTATCTAAAAGTCAGGCTCCCGTTTTTATTAGTGGCGAATCAGGTACGGGAAAAGAACTGGCTGCCCGATTAATTCACCAATCAGGCCCAAGAGAAAATAAAACCTTCGTACCTATTAACTGTGGTGCTATCCCATCAGAATTAATGGAAAGTGAATTTTTTGGCCATAAAAAGGGCAGTTTTACAGGGGCAATAAAAGATAAAATTGGACTTTTTCAGGCTGCTGATGGAGGCACATTATTTTTAGATGAAGTGGCCGACTTGCCTCTAAATATGCAGGTAAAACTATTAAGAGCCATACAGGAAAAAGCCATAAAACCTGTTGGAGCCGAAAAAGAGCATAAAATTGATGTGCGCGTAATTAGTGCGACTCATAAAGATTTAAAATTTTTAGTTGATAATGAACAATTTCGCCAGGATCTCTATTACCGTATTAATGTAATTGAGTTACAAATGCCTAATCTTAGAGGACGCAAGGAAGATATCACTCTTTTAGCAGATTATTTTCTAGCTAAGTTATCCGCACATGATAAGACAATAAACCTGAGTGAAACCGCCCGAGGTTTATTAAGTCACTACCCTTTCCCAGGCAATGTTAGAGAATTGGAAAATATCTTAGAGCGTGCGGTAGCTCTCTGTGAAAATAATACCATTACCGAAACAGATCTACAGTTACCAGAGCATTCGATAGATAGTACCACTGAACTATCATCACAGAAAAATATACCAATGGATAGTTTTGCTGAATTGGGTTCCGGGCGTTTACCCGGCAAAGAGGTACTAATCAAAACACTGGATAATACCAAATGGAACCGCAAGGCCGCGGCTTCTTTATTAGGAATTACCTATCGACAATTACGCTATAGACTAAAAAAACTGGGACTGGAATAAACTCAGCCCCTATTTAATTGTTAGTTCTAAATAGCACCTTTTAAATCAATGGCACTGGCAGTAGATGACATTCGTTTTGCTGTTAATCCATAAGGGCTTGGATCAACAATAGGTGTTTCATCCAATAAAATATTTTTTAATAACTCACAAGAAGCATAACCTAAGACGACTCCATTTCTAAAGTGGCCCGCATTAACATATAAGTTTTTTAATTGCGGATGCTCACCTATATAAGGCAGGCCATCAATTGCTCCAGGGCGTAATCCAGCCCAGTGTTTTTCCACTTGATAATCTCGTAAAGCAGGAACAATACGATAGGCCTGCTGTTTTAACTCATTAAGGGTACCACTGGGAGTAGATTTATCAAAGCCTTCAAACTCCAGAGTGCTGCCTAATAATACCCGTCCATCAATACGGGGGATTATATACCGCCCATGGCTCAAAATAATCTGCTTAACCAATTGTTTATCTGCTTTAAAAACAATCATTTGTCCTTTTACAGGGGCAATTTTTGGCACATCTATCAAACCATCTAATAACTGCGCGCTCCAGGCCCCACCAGCAACTATTACTCTATCTGCATAAAATTTCCCTGCGTCCGTATTTACACCTGTCACTTGATGTTGTTGTTGTTGTTGTTGTAATAAACTATCTACTTTAGTCTGCTGAAGCAGATCAATTAAAGGATTTTTTTGCATTAACTCTCTCAGGGATTTCACCAGGCGAGGGTTTCTTAATTGTGCCGTTTCCTGGCTGTACCAGCCCTGAGTAAAATCGGAGCTTAATTGTGGAGATAATGTTTTAAGCTGCTGGTCATCAATAGTTTCAATAGTATATTGGTATTTTTTGGCCCATTCTAAGGCTTGTTTTTCTTCTGTTTCGATATTTAAATATAATAAACCACTCTGGTAATATTGGGGATCAATACCCGATTCCAGTTCAACCTGCTCTAACAATTTTTTATAATTTTTTTGGCTCCAGAGTGCCAATTGTGTTACTGCATGATTATATCGCCAGGGATATAATGGTGAGATAATTCCACCTCCAGCCCAGGTGGATTCTTTACCAGCATAACCTTGTTCAATAAGTTTTACCTTAAGACCCTGCTTGCTTAATAGGTGAGCAGTTAGCATGCCAATAATACCTGCACCTATAACAATAACCTGCTCCATTAAGACTCCTTTTTTACTTGCAAAACTTTAGGCAAAGGGAAAATAATATCCTCTTTAATAACATCTTCACTTTGAGCAGAATCTACTATAGAGTTAATCCCTAATTCAGATAAACGTTGTTTTACTTCATCCACCAAATATTCAGGAGCGGAGGCACCTGCACTTAAACCCACCGAAGTTATATTTGTTAACCATTTTTCCTGAACCTCAGATGCATTATCAATTAAATAAGCATTTTTTACGCCATTTCGCATAGCGACTTCTTTTAAGCGATTAGAGTTAGAGCTATTTTGAGAACCAACAATAAAAACCAATTGTGCCTGTTGTGAAATCTGTTTCACTGCATCCTGGCGGTTCTGTGTGGCATAACATATGTCATCCTTTTTAGGACCTTTAATTTGTGGAAAATACTGTTTTAACGAATAGATAATAGCCTGAGTATCATCCATTGACAAAGTAGTCTGAGATACAAAAGCCAGAGCAGCATGCCTATCAATATCTAATTTAGCAATATCAGCTACACATTCAACCAGGTAGATATTGCCACCATAACTATTATCATATTGCCCCAAAGTTCCCTCAACTTCGGCATGCCCCTTATGTCCAATTAAAATACAATTAATACCTTGTTGGCTATATCGAGCAACTTCCAGGTGCACTTTGGTTACCAATGGACAGGTTGCATCAAACAACTTTAATTCTCGGCTATTAGCTTCTGCTCTAACCTGTTGAGAAACACCATGTGCACTAAAAATTAATATGCAATTATCAGGAGCCTCGCTTACTTGTTCGATAAAAATTGCACCGCGTTTTTTTAAGTCATCTACCACTGATTTGTTATGAACCACTTCATGGCGAACATAAACTGGAGCACCAAAGAGTTCTAAAGCTCGATTGACTATTTCAATAGCCCGATCAACACCCGCACAAAAGCCTCTGGGACTGGCTAAAGTTAATTGCATAAATAAATACCCTAATCCAGCACTACTGGACATTGTTTTAAGTAACTGAAAGTTTTAAGGGATTAAAAATCCCCTGAATTTAAAAAATCTTTTCCTGTTACAGGTTTACTATAATAATAACCCTGAATACTATCACAATTAATTTTCCGTAAAAAATCAAGTTGAGCCTGCTCTTCCACTCCTTCAGCAACAACACTTAAATCAAAATGATGGGCTAGAGAGACAATAGATTCAACTAATTTTGCACTATTTGAAATAGCTAGCATTTCGTCAACAAAACTTTTATCTATTTTTAAAATATCCATAGGGAAACGGTGCAAGTAGCTCAAAGAGGAGTAGCCCGTGCCAAAATCGTCTATGGATAATTGCAAACCTATTTGTTTTAAAGACTGTAACCATTTTAAAGATTCTTCGGTATTATCCATCATTAAACTTTCCGTAATCTCAATAATAAGATACTGTCCTGTTATGCCTGTTTTGTCTAATATAGATTGAATTTTTTCTGCAGTCAGGCCTAATAAACGTTGTGCACTGGAAACATTCACTGCCACGTGCAAATGCTCATAACTGGCTTTATGCCAGCGTGTGAGTTCGGCTAAAGCCTCTTCGATTACCCATTCGCCTAATTGTTTAATCATGCCAGTTTCTTCGGCAATAGTGATAAATTTATCTGGGCCAAGTCTACCATATTCAGGATGCAACCATCTTACCAGAGCCTCTGCACCAATAATTTTTCCTGTCTTACAATTAACTACAGGCTGAAACTCCAAAAACAGCTCATTATTAGTGATAGCATAGCGTAAGTCTTTTTCTAGTTTCATCCTTGAGAGCATTTGCTCATTCATCATTTCGGTAAAAAAGTGAAAACTATTTTTGCCACTTTTTTTAGCATGATACATTGCCATATCAGCATTACGAATTAGAGATATTTCATCATCCGCATCATCAGGGAACAATGTTATACCAATACTGGTACCAATAAAAACATCTGAGCCATTTATATTAAAAGGCTTAGTTAATACACTGATTATACGCTGAGCAACATGACCTGCGTCCTGAACAGAGTTAATTCTTGGTAATAATACCGTAAATTCATCACCACCAAAGCGAGCGATAGTATCACTTTCCGAAAGGTTTTCTGAAAGTCGTTTAGCAACCATTTGTAATAGTTGATCCCCTGCGTGATGCCCCAGCGTATCATTTACTACTTTAAAGCGATTAAGATCCATAAATAATAAAGCAAATGATTTTTTATCACGCTGGTAAACATGAATAAATTGCCTTAGGCGATCTAAAAATAATCCCCGATTAGGTAATTCAGTCAGTTGATCAAAGTTGGCTTGCCAATGAATTTTTTCTTCTGCTTTTTTCCGCTCACTAATATCAGAAAAAACAGCCACATGTTTACTCACCTTATTTTGTTCATCTTTTACTACGGCAATAGATAACCATTGTGGATAAATCTCTCCATTTTTTCTTTTATTCCAGATCTCTCCCTGCCACTGCCCCTTCTTATACAATGCTTTCCACATCGAGAGGTAATATTCTTTATTATTATTTCCTGAATTTAAAACAGCAGGGCTTTTACCTAAAACTTCCTTGGCGGTATAACCGGTAATTTTTTCAAAACTGGGGTTTACCAGTCTAATCTTATTCTGCGCATCGGTTACTAAAATACCCTCTGAGCTGGTTTCAAATACGGTTGCAGCCATACGTAACTGCTCTTCATCAGCAATAGTTTTAGTTATATCTTCTTTAATTGCAAGGTAGGCAGTAATTTTATTTTGACTATTGCGGATAGCACTTATAATAGCCCGCTCCCAGAAAAATTCTCCATTTTTCTTTTTATTGTAAAAAGTCCCATGCCATACTTTACCAGAGTGAATGGTTTCCCACATTTTTTGGTATTCTTGCAATGTGGTGCGTCCTGATTTTAGAATCCTGGGATTTTTACCTAAAACTTCTTGTGCTGTATAGCCCGTATGTTGTTCAAATTTTGGATTAACATAGCTGATACATCCTTTCGTATCAGTGATAATTACTGCTGCGGGATTTTGCTCTACTACTCGTGATAACTCCTCTAGGCGAGCCTCCATTTTTTGTCGCTCAGTAATATCAATATGTACCGATGCAATACCACCACTACTGGTGCGACTATTATTAGCCAAATAACGTCGTCCATCACTGATAGATTCTAATATATTTTTAAGACTTTCTTTATGACTCACCAGCAATACTTGTTGTACTTCTTCAGCACTTATATCTGAGCAATCAAATTGCCCTCGTTTAATTCCCTCTTTAACCAGTTGTTGAAAAGTAATACCTTTTTTAAGAAAGTTATCCAATTTAGGATAGAGATGTTGGAACTTACTATTCCAGACCAGTAATTTGTCATTTTTATCATAGATGGCAAAGGATTCATCAATGCTTTCAATTGCATCATAAAATAAATCTCGACCAGCAGTTGCTTTACGTCGCTCCAACCAAAAATAATAAAGTGTATAAATTAAACCACTTAATAAAAGGGCTGTGCTGATTAAAAAAATAGTATTTGCTGTAAAACTAGCATTTGTTTTAGCACTGGTATAGTCTTCCAATTGTTCTTCTATTGAGATCAGATGGATACGACTGGGGACTTTTTTATAATGCCTGAATATGATTTGAAGATCATCTCGAAAGCCTAAATTTAGGCGGCTATGAAATAACAAGTTTTCCATAATTATGGATACTTTATTATCAAACTCAAGTGCAGCTAAATTATTAATTTGTTGCATCAGCAACTGTTTGGTCTGTTGCTCTGAGAACAAGCGATATTTAAGTAATAATGCATAGAGTTGATTAATCTGACCAAAAACATCTGTGCTAACTAATTCTTTTAATTGCTCAATAACACCTGGAATATAACGCAGAGTAATTTCATAACTGGCAAAGTTAGATTTTAATTGTTCTAATAATTGTAATTTTAGCCAACTATCCGAGAGGTATAATTCTACTTGCTGATCTATACCTTCAATAGGTAACGGCTTTGCAGAAGTAAATTTATTACTTTTCAGTTGTTTTCTAGCCTGTTTTATCTTATTTGCCTTTGTAGTCAAAGAATCAAAATCATTTAGTTGAAAACTAAGCATAGCCAAAACATCATTGTCCATCGCCTCAGATAATCTGATTAAGCGATGAATATTTTTTTCAGCCGCTAAAAAATGTTCAGCCTCTTGTTTACGAGAGAGGTGTAAATAGAATACCAGACTGATACACGAAAAAAATATCAACAAAAAACTTGAATATAAGAATCTATTTTTCATGGTTGCAACCGCTGATATTGACCAACTTGAGTACTAAGGAACTCAATAATCAGGGCTATATCAGTATCCGATATTTCGCGTAAAAGCTGATATTTAGCCATTGTTTTAATGGCATCTTCTAGTAATTTAATACTGCCATCATGAAAATATGGCGCTGTCTGCGTTACCAGCCGAAGGCTGGGAACTTTAAAAACATGTTTATCTAAAAGATTATCGGTAACATTAAAGCGCCCCAGATCTCTTTTTAGTAATTGCTCATCCTCTGATGAATAATAAGAAATCATAACGCCTAACTTATGAAACATATTACCGCCAATATTAATTCCCTGATGACAGGAAATACAGCCATAGGATTTAAATATGCTATAACCTCTTTTAGCCTGCTCTGAAATTGCCTGTTGGTCGCCTAAGAGGTAACGATCAAAAGGGGAATTAATAGTAATAAGAGAAGTTTCATACTCAGCAATAGCATCAACTATTAGTTCAGCGCTGATGGGTTCATTGTAAACAACTTTAAAGTCAGCCAGAAATGCTTTATCTAAAGATAGTTTGACTATTACATCAGACCATTGACTACCCATTTCAACAGGATTTTCTACTGGGAAAAAAGCCTGATGTGCAAGGTTATCTGCACGTCCATCCCAAAATTGAGCCACATTATAACGGCTATTAAAAATAGTAGGGGTATTAACATTTCCTTTAAGCTTATAAATTCCCGTGGCAAATTGCTGAGCATCTGTACCAGCTAACTCCAGATCATGACAACTGGCACAGCTAATAGTATTATTTGCAGACAAGCGTTTATCAAAAAAAAGCCGTTCACCTAATAGAACTTTTTCTTTATTTAATTTTAGGTCATTAATAATTGGTTTTATTGGTTCATTCTTGAGTAAAGAGCCATCAGCTTGCAGAGAGCCATCAGCCAATAAAGAGCCATTATTTGCAAAAATCTCTGTTACAAATAATAATAAAATAAAAATGTAAAAGAAAAAAAGCAAGGTAGACTTTTTTGATAACATAACTTTTTATGTCATTTGCTGACGTATTAAACTAATAACGGGGGTTACTTCTGGTCGAACGTTTCTCCACAGGTAAAATGATTCTGCTGCCTGTCCTACTAACATCCCTAAGCCATCTGCTACGTTTAATGCCCCTAAGTTGCTAGCCCATTGCATAAATGCGGTTGCCTGGGCTGCATACATCATGTCATAACAAAAAGTATCTGGAGTAATAAGATTATCACTCAGTGGTGGTAACTTGCCGCTTAAACTCGCTGAGGTTGCATTAATAATAAGATCAAAAGAGTTTTTTATATCGCTATATCCTCCTCCTTTAATCACCCCTTTTTGATCGGCAATAAGACTAAACTCATCGGCTAACTCTTTAGCTTTGGAAGCCGTTCGGTTAGCTATAAAAACGCATTCAGGATGCTGCTCTAAAATAGGTTGAAGTATGCCTCGTGATGCCCCTCCAGCTCCGAGAATAAGTACCTTTTTTGCAGCTATTGGCCAATTTAAATGTGATACTAAATCGTCAACCAGCCCCTGGCCATCAGTATTATCGCCTGTAACTCTGCCATCTTCTTCAAAAATAAGCGTATTTACTGCTCCTGCCTGCTGTGCTCTGGAGCTTAAGTTATCTGCAAGTTTATATGCTTCTAATTTAAATGGAATAGTAACATTTAATCCATTACCACCATTAGCCTGGAAATTTCGAACCGCCTGAGTAAAACCACCTAAATCAACATGTATCGCATCATAAACAATTTTTTGCTGAGTTTGTGATGCAAACTGGCTATGTATTTGTGGGGATCTAGAGTGCTTAATCGGATTTCCCATTACCGCATAACGGGATATTTTTTCTTCAAAATCAAATATATCTGTCATTCTTCTACCTTTCAATTCACTCTATAAGCGGATATTTTTACTTTAGCGATCTATTAGTTTTTTGCTAGCAAATATTGAGCAACCTGTTTGGCAAAATAAGTTAATATGCCATCTGCTCCAGCGCGTTTAAAACACAAAAGTGATTCCATTATTACTTTTTTCTCATCTAACCAACCATTTTGAGCTGCTGCTTTAATCATTGCATATTCACCACTTACCTGATAGGCAAAGGTTGGAACACCAAATTCTTGTTTTACTCTGCGTACAATATCCAGATACGGTAGCCCTGGCTTAACCATTATCATATCTGCACCTTCTTCTATATCCATAGCCACTTCATGCATGGCTTCATCACTATTGCCGGGATCCATCTGGTAAGTTGTTTTATCTGCTTTGCCCAGGCTTACAGCTGATCCAACCGCATCTCGAAAGGGACCATAAAAGCTGGAGGCATATTTTGCTGAATAGCAAAGTATACGCGTATAAATATAGCCCTGACTTTCCAGGGCTTCACGTATTTCAGCAATGCGCCCATCCATCATATCAGAAGGTGCTACTACATCAGCCCCGGCTTCAGCATGAGATAAAGCCTGTTTAACTAAAACTTCTACCGTTTCATCATTAAGCACATAACCATGCTGATCAATTAATCCATCTTGTCCGTGAGAGGTAAAAGGATCTAATGCTACATCAGTAATCACACCTAATTCTGGATATTTTTCTTTAACTGCTCGAACTGCACGCTGAGCTAAACCTTCAGGATTATATGCTTCTTCTGCCAAATCACTTTTAACTTCACTGGGAGTAACAGGAAACAGAGCAATTGCAGGTATTCCCAAGTTAACTAATTCACTGGCCTCCTGCACTAGCAGGTCTATTGATAAACGTTCAACTCCAGGCATAGAGCTAATAGTCTCGCGCTGGTTTTTACCCTCAATAATAAACATGGGATAAATTAAATCATCAACAGATAAGGAAGATTCCCGCATCAAGCGACGAGAAAAAGGATCTTTACGCATCCTGCGTTTACGAGTTAAAGGATAAATAGTAGATATTAATTGTGTCATAATTTTCAATTTTCCATATTTATTTTTATAATTTTTACGTGTTTATTTTATTAATAGAATTTATTCAAAATAAAAGTAAAGGCTAGTCATTTCGTGCTAATAGGGTCATATTATTAACCTTACATGGCACTGGAATATATACCTGATGCCCACTACCAGGGGCAACAGAAATACTTTCATGGTTTTTATCAAACATCGCATCTAACTTATAACTATAATTACCATCAGGCAAAATAATTTCTAGCTCATTATCCACCGCAAACTTATTTTTAACTTCTACAAAAGCAAGTCCCTGCTGTTCATCATAAGAGATAACTTCAGCAACAAATTGCTGTGTTTTACTGCGAGAATGATTATCCAGATAGTTTTGGTACTCATGAGTATGGTGGCGCTGATAAAAGCCATCGGTATAACCTCGATTAGCTAAATTATTTAAATCTGCAAATAACTCTGGATTAAGATCATTACCCGCTGCAAGTTCTTCTATTGCTCGCCTGTATACCTGTGCTGTTCGTGCTACATAATAATGCGATTTTGTACGTCCTTCTATTTTTAGAGAATCAACACCTATTTGCATTAAACGCTGCACATGTTCCAAAGCACGCAGGTCCCGAGAATTCATAATATAGGTGCCATTATCATCTTCAAAAATTGGCATATATTCGCCAGGGCGCTGGGTTTCTTCTAATAAATAGGCTTTTTCTGCCAGGGGATGGCGTTTTTCTATTCCCACACCCTGAAATAAAGGAGGATTACTTATTTCATCAAAGGGATCAAAATCTTTACCTTTAATAGTTTGCTTTATATCACCACTGATAGTCTCAGCAGCATCAATCACTTTATATTCCCAGCGACAGGCATTGGTACAGGTTCCCTGATTAGGATCGCGAT
Source organism: Pseudomonadota bacterium (assembly GCA_045047105.1). Taxonomy (GTDB): domain Bacteria; phylum Pseudomonadota; class Gammaproteobacteria; order GRL18; family GRL18; genus JADGAU01. The sequence goes on from JASFYQ010000081.1 coordinate 16,982, forward strand.
GGTTAAAATACCCTGATAATAAACAACGTCCAGAATAGGCAATACACAAAGCACCATGGATAAAAACTTCTAACTCCATATCTGGACATTGTTGACGAATTTCTTCAATTTCATCTAAGCCTAATTCTCTCGATAAAATAACCCGCTCAATACCCAGCGACTGCCAGAATTTTACCGTAGCATAATTAACCGTATTAGCTTGTACCGATAAGTGAATGCTCACCTCAGGCCACTTTTCTCTAACCATCATAATCAGACCAGGATCAGCCATAATTAAAGCATCGGGTTGATAAGCAATGATAGGAGCCATATCTTCAATAAAAGTAGCTATTTTACTATTATGCGGTATTACATTGGCAGCTAAAAAAAATTTTTTGTGCTGCTGGTGAGCCTGTTCTATGCCCTTACGAATATTGTCTTCTAAAAAGTCATTATTACGCGCGCGTAAACTATAACGGGGCTGGCCAGCATAAACTGCATCTGCTCCATAATAATAGGCGTAATGTAGGTGTTTGAGTGTGCCCGCAGGCAAAAGAAGTTCTGGTTTTTTTAATCTATGCATTTCAATATATTTAATCTAGCTAGGTTTTCTTTATCTGTTCGTCTAAGATGGTATTATACAGTATTTAATTCAACAATAATTTAATAAAAAAACAGAAAAAAACCAATGAAAAACAACTTATCACCCAAAATATTCCGAGCTATTCTAACCATTGCTATGTTATTGCCTGTCACTCTTTTTGCAAATACACAAGAGCCGAGACTGCTTATCCAGGAAATGTCTGGGCAATTTGAAAATGAGATGATAGAACATCAGTCAGATATAAAAAAAGATTTATCCATTGCTGATGAATTAATTCACAAACACCTTGTTCCAAATGTAAACTTTTTATTAATGTCACGTTATGTACTGGGGAAAAACTGGAAAAAAGCAGATGCAGCACAACAGGATGAGTTTGTTGGCCTATTTAAATCTTTATTAATTCGCTTTTATAGTAAGGCCTTTGTTGAATATTTGAAAAAACACCAAATTGAAAAAGGCATGATCAATATATTGCCCTATAGAGCAAAATCAGGTTCTAAATATGCAAAAGTAAAAACAGAAATCACGGTAGAACCCGGTGCACCCAAAGTTCAGGTTAAATACACTTTATTTAACAGCAAAACCAAGGGTTGGAAGATTTATGATATCAGCGTTGAAGGGATCAGCCTGGTAACCAGTTATCGTTCTTCTTTTAAAAATATTATAGCAAAAGAAAAAATTAATGGTTTGTTAAATCACTTAAAAAAGAAGCTTAAGCAAACTGCTCTCGAATAATCCGTTCTTCTAAAGAATGGTGCTGATCAAATAATAAGGTAACATATCGGTCGGGCTCTTCTGTTATCCTGACGGATTTAATATTTAATACCTCTAGCGAATCAGCTGTAGCACTGATGGGGCGTTTTACTGGATCTTTATTAATCAAATCAATGGTTACATTATGGGGTAATAAAGCCCCTCTCCAACGCCTTGGGCGAAAGGGGCTAATCGGTGTTAGAGCCAAAATATTGGAGCCCAGAGGAATAATTGGCCCATGTACAGAGAGATTATATGCGGTACTTCCTGCGGGTGTTGCAACTAATATTCCATCACTTACTAATTTCTCTAGCCGTATCTTTCCATCAATCACCACTTCAAGATGTGCAGCCTGCTGTGATTTACGGGTGAGAGACACCTCATTAAAAGCCAAAGCCGAAGTTATTTGTCCAGTTGCACTTTTAGTCACCATTTTTAATGGATGCATTTTTTCACAGCGGGCATCATTAACCCGCTGGTAGAGGTTTTCTTCACTAAAACGATTCATTAAAAATCCAACCGTACCACGATTGATACCATAAATAGGAATATTATATTGCATATATTGATGCAAACAATGTAACACAAAGCCATCTCCACCGAGGGCAACAATTAGCTGAGCATGTTTTACTTCAACAAAATCATAATGCGTTTGTAATAATTTAAGTGCACCCTGGGCAACAGCGGCACGAGAAGCCACACAGGCTACCTTGGTATATTTCATAAATCATCACACTTAAGTAGTTTATCGGCTTCTTTTCTGGTTAAATATTTCCAGGGTAAAGGAAATAACCCGGGGACCCTTTGCTGATATTGTTGGTAAACTTTCCCAAAATAAACGTGTAATTTTCTCTCTTCCAGATAGGAGCCAACAATTAAATAAGCAGTTATTAAAGCAGCAGTTAAAAGTTGATAAGTAGTCATATCACGGGTCCAAATCAATACTAATAGAAAAAAATACCAGGGATGCCTGATATACAGATGAAAGCGGCCTATATGTAATTGTTCTTTTGCAGGTTGAGAATATAAACTAAATGAGGATAAATCAAAACCAAAAAATTCATTCAAATCATAGTCTGACAAAGACAGATAAAATCCGATCATTGCAATAATTGCCAACAAATTAAAAAAAATCGCTTGCCATCCCAACCATTGCCACAATTTTTCACCAGGATATATTAATAATAATAAAATAAGTGGAATAAGCAATACCATGGATAGAATATTAAAAAACAATCGATAATTTACTCTTAAGTTTGGACAATATATAAAAAACCATTGTTTGAACCACAAAGAAGCAAATACTGAGTGAACAATAAAATAAGCTACTATATAAACAAAATAAACTATAAAAACTGAATCAAACATACCTTATCTACTGCTCTTAAAGCTAAAATAAATCATTGACAACAATTGAGTAAAAATGTAATTATACACCTTGAGTAAAGCATCACCTAAAATATAATAATAATTTCAGTAAGAAGAATAAAATAAAGGTGAGCAAAAATAAAAAAAACAAAGATATAAATACACAATAACCTTTAGACTACAGCAAGCACATCATGGTTTCAGGGGTTAGAATAACTAACCACGGCCTGTTATTTTCTGCTGTTTTACGATAAATTGAATTTTAAAACCTTTAATAGATCTTGCCTCAATTAAAGACTGGTAAATTGCTCTAGATAAAATAAAACATGCGGCACACAAATAATTTTAAATCTTTTATTTTATCAGGAAAAGGTTTCTTTTTTACTCTATTTATCTTTTCTCTTGGCGTAGCATTCCTCGGAGGAAGCAACGCTTTTTTTCACTATACTAATAGTATGGAATTCTGCACTTCATGCCATACTATGAAGGTTAATTTAGAAGAGTACAAAGAAACAAAACATTTTAAAAATGCATCTGGATTCCAGGCAACTTGTGCTGACTGCCATGTTCCAAAATCATTTTTCCCCAAAATATATGCAAAAATATATGCAGTCAAGGACGTCTACCATGAATTGTTAGGCACCATTGATACTAAGGAAAAATATGAAGCTCGTCGCTGGTTAATGGCCAGTAAAGTATGGGAAAAAATGAAAGCGACGGATTCAAGAGAATGTAGAAGCTGTCATGATTTTGCTAATATGGATTTAGAAGAACAAGACCGCAGTGCAAAAAAGAAACATGCAAGAGCTCCTATGAAGGGGCAAACCTGTATTGATTGTCACAAGGGAATTGCTCACGAAGAGCCCGATGAGCCAGACGATCTAAAACAATAACAATAGAATTATTAGCACAAACTACTTGCTTCAAAGGCGGCGTTGTTGCTAATTATTACTACTCACCACTGTTTATTGAGAAGTAATACAAAGATTTATGAGTAAACATCAGTTAACTACCCTGTAAAACTGATTCATAAAAAAGTCGAATACGTAATTTTATTTCAAGTTATGTATTTATTGTCAAATCAAGGGTCAAGGGGGACCTATGAATTTTAAAAAAACAGTGCTTATCTCTTTGGCGTTGAGCGGCGGTTTGGCTGTAAGTGCAGGTGCATTTGCAGGCGAAGCTTCTGGTACAATGCTTGCCAACACCTGTAATGGTTGTCATGGACCTCATGGAAATAGTTTTGGTCCTGGTATTCCAAGTATTGCAGGCAATGCAGCAACTTATATAACTGAAAAAATGATTGCTTATAAAAGTGGTGAAATGCCATCTACTATAATGGGTAACATTGCTAAAGGTTATAGTGAAGCTGAAATTAAACGCATCTCCGAGTACTATGCAAAACAAAAATATGTACCTGTTGTACAAAAACATGATGCAGATCTTGCTAAAGCAGGTAAAAAATTACACGATAAATATTGTGAAAAATGCCACTCTGAAGCAGGTGTTCTTGCAGAAGATGAATCAGGCATGTTATCTGGACAATGGATGCCTTACCTTGAATACTCTTTAGCTGACTACCATAGCGGTGTTGCTACTTCTACTAAAAAAATGAACAAAAAAATCAAAAAAATGTTCAAAAAAGAAGGTGCTGAAGGTTTCAAAAAGTTAATTCATTATTATGGTAGCAATACGCAATAGGGGGAACATTATGTCAAATTTTTCACGTAGAAATTTTCTACAAATTACGGGCGGCGGTATTGCTGTAGCCAGTACTTTTGGATGTAGTTCTATTATAGCTGGCGACAAAGGTGCTGGACACGTTGTTATCGTTGGTGGTGGTCTGGGTGGAGCAACTGCTGCACGTTATCTTAAATACGCAGATCCAAAAGTAAATGTAACTATTATTGAGCCCAACAAGCATTATTACACTTGTTTTACAAGTAATGAAGTGCTAAGTGGCGAACGTAGTATGGACTCTATCAAGTTTGGTTATGAACACCTGAAAAAAATGGGTATTAAAGTAGTTCATGATATGGCTGTAAATATCGAAGGAAAAAAAGTCGTTACAGCTAAAAATGGCTCTATTGCTTTTGATAAGTGTATTGTTTCTCCTGGCGTAGATTATAATTTTGCCCATGGACAAACTGCGGCTAATTCAGAAACAGACATACCTCATGCATGGAAAGCTGGACCTCAAACTGTTTTATTGCGCAAGCAACTAGAAGCTATGCCGGACGGTGGAACAGTATTAATTTCACCTCCAACTAACCCGTTCAAATGTCCTCCAGGACCTGCTGAACGTATTAGTCAAATTGCCTGGTATTTGAAAAACCACAAGCCTAAGTCTAAAATCATAGGTATTGATCCTAAAGCTAAATTTTCTAAACAGGGACTATTTGTTCAGGGTTGGAAAAAACACTACGGATTTGGTACTGAAAACAGCCTGATTGAATATTATCACGAGACACCAATTGAAGAAATTGATATTAAATCAAAAACAGTAGTCGCTGGTGTTCATGAAATTAAAGCGGATGTACTGAATGTAATTCCACCACAAAAAGCGGGAAAAATTGCATTTAAAGCGGGTTTAGTAAACGATAAAGGCTGGTGTCCTGTAAATCAACAAACATTCGAATCTACCAAGATGAAAGATGTTTATGTGATTGGTGATGCAAGTATTGCTTCTCCCATGCCTAAGTCAGGTTACTCTTGTAACTCTCAGGCTAAAGTTGCAGCTGCTGCAATTGTTGCAAGCTTACATGGTAAACCTGCTCCTCATCCAGCATTTGTTAATACTTGTTATAGTGCTATTACTCCAACAGATGGTATATCTGTTTCTATGGTATATAACTTTAAAGATGGCAAAATTGGTAAGGTGAAAGGTTCTGGTGGTTTATCTCCTAAAGATGCTTCTCCAGAAATCAGAAAGCGTACGGTAACTTATGCTCACTCCTGGTTTACTAATATCACAGCCGATTCATTTGGCAGATAATTGTAACTTATCCAGTTGCCCCTCACGCTGATTACTTAGCTTGCAGGGGCAATCTGAATAGTTACTTGCATCTAGAAAATTAAGCATAAAAAAAGGTCTGTTAGTTTCCTAACAGACCTTTTTTTATGCTTAATTTTCTGTAACTACTCAGCGTGTTCATCTTTTACCACAGAACTGCATTATTTTTACCCCAAAATGGGGGCATAATTTGTCTAACTAAACAACTGATTCCTTATCTAAACCATGTAATGATTCAATCATTTCATTAAGAGACTGGTAAGCAGGAGTCTGGGTATTTTCACTCTGCTCCTGTCCTTGTTTTTTATCCTGTAACGCTAAGGAGGCCGTTAAAATATCAGCCATAGATTTATCTGCATCAGCAATTAATTCAAATGCATTGTGCTTTAAAACTTGATCCATTCGATTCATAAAGTCGGTTACTTCTTTTATAATACTGGGCTGCTGAGCGCTCTCTAATGGTTTATCACTACTATCCTGCTGGATACTCTGATAAGAACTCATAGCAACCTGGTTACTTTGCTGATGAGACATATCAACTGAAAATTTAGCCAGCTCATCACTATTAAAGCCTACTTGCTTAGCCTTATTAAAGGCTGATTCAATATCTCCTTGATAAAAATCTTTAGCCACGCCATTTAATTGCTTCAATAAATCATCAATAGCTGACTGTTCTCCCTCATCCAAATCGCCTTCCACTTGATACTCAACACTGCTATATGATGTAGATGAATAACTCTCTGCATAAATAGACTGATTTTCATCTTTGGCATAAAATTGAGAGCTGGATTCACTTTGTTCACGAATTAAATTGATTGTAACCTTATCACCATCGCGAGTAAAAATTTCAACCGATGTTTGCCTACTTTCATCTGCTTTAGCACTAGCACTCAGATAACCCGTTTCATCAATTAGATTAAGTTTGCCATCACCATCTTCTTCC
>JASFYQ010000082.1:0-32428 GCA_045047105.1 Pseudomonadota bacterium
TATTCTCAAGCAGAAATAAAAGAGTATATCGATCAGACTTTAAATGCTGATTCTATTCCTGTTTCTCCTGGCATCTTCTTTGTCTTTTCTGATGAAGATTTTGAACAAAGCTTTCTTCAAAATAAACAACGCAGTCAAAGTAATTTTTTACGTTTAGTGAATCGACCCGAGCCAAAGCAATATAGTAAGCTAAGATTTTCTATTCGAGAAGAGCGAAAAAAAGAACTCTTTGAACTGAGTGTAAAAACTATTGCCCCCTTAAGAATTCAATGGCTAGAATTAGGCCGGCAACCTGATAAATCTGAGGCTGAAGATTTAGTCTCCATCACTGAAGTTTTTGGTACCTATAACAAAGCAATTAAATTTTTAACAGCCAATATCGAACCTGAACTATTAGAGCAAGCTCGAAATAATAGGATAGATGATATTTTAACCTATTTAGCATTTCAGACATTTACAAAAAGAACTGCCTTTATCCACATGGATAATACCCTAAAGCGAGATATTAAAGTTTTCTTTAGTGATTATTCCCGAGCAACAACTATTGCTACAGAATTAATTTATTCATTAGGTGATACATCAAAAATTGAAAGTGCTTGTATTAAATCCTCAGAAGAAGGGCTAGGTTATTATGATGATGAGGATAAATCATTTCACTTTCCAGCAGAATTATTAAATCGGCTATCAGCCATTTTACGTTTATATGTTGACTGTGCATCAATTTTATACGGTGATGTAGAGACAGCTGATTTAGTCAAGATACATGTTGAATCTGGAAAGGTAAGCTTAATGGTTTTTGATGATTTTATTGAATCACCATTACCCTTATTGCAAGAGCGTATTAAGATTAATTTTAGGCTACAAGAATTTGATATTTTTGAGTATGGAGAACAATACAAACCAACCTATTTGTATCTTAAATCAAGATATATCAATGAAGAATTTCCTAATTATGCAGATCAATTAGCTTTTGATGAAAAGCTACAGTCACTTACTTTGGCAGATGAAGTACCACTATTTAATTTCTTAAATTATGGTCCACCACCAGGTGTATTTAGACATAAATTAAATAATGAACGATTGGAAATTAAAGGTTTTGAACTTATTAATAGCCAGTCAATTCCTCTTTTAGATGATAGTTGTGGCAATAATTATACATTCAGAGATTTTATTGAATGTGGTGAAACATGGCAAGCACAGCATGAGCATGATGGGATTGAAAACACACCCAAACAAGCAGAAACCTATAATGCTTTACACAAATTAGCAAAAGATATTTTAGATCCCGTTATTGATTATTTTGGAATGATTAGACTTACCTATGGATTTAGCTCTGCCAAACTTTCTAAAGTGATACAAGGAAGGATTGCCCCTAAATTAGACCAACATGCATCCTATGAATTAAATCGTATGAAAAATCCAATTTGCTCACGCTTTGGTGCCGCTTGTGATTTTATTGTAGCCGATGAAGATATGTTAGAAGTTGCTCAATGGGTTGTAGAGAATACACATTTTGATAGATTATATTTTTATGGAAAAGACAAACCAATCCATGTCAGCATTGCTCCAGAGCATAAAGGTGAGATTGTGGTTATGAAACAAGGCAAGCTGAGATTAATTCCCTTGGTTATAAAAAAAGATAAATTTTTATCTTTATGTAATGTGGTTGTGAATTAGATATTGCTGTGAATAAGTATCTAATATTTATGGATTTTTTTAATTAGTGTTGGTAAGTGCAAGTATATCACCCAGCATTTAATAGTTTAAACTTCCTGTTTACCTTTTGATATATTTTTATAGTATTAAGCAATTAGCTAAAATACAGTTACCTACCCAAATAAAGTAAAATTCTGTCGTGTACTAAAAAGATTAAATCATTTTTATCATCACCATTGATATCACTGATAAGCAGTTCCCGAGGTTCGTTGCTGCTGCCGAGGCTGTCTTTACTGGAGGATTGGGTATCAAATACTTCAAAATGTAATAGGCTTTTCCAACTGGAACCCTGGGTGCTTATAAATTCTGCAATATGGGTGTGTTTGGAATCCAGTGCAATAATGTCGTTTTTGCTATCGTTATTTATATCTCCACTGGCCAATTTTTGGTATTTAACTTCTGCTAGCGTGGATTCATAACGCTGTTGAATTTTAAAATTAAGTTTTTGTGCTCCAATAGGTAATACCCAGAAACGATCCTTGCCCAGATATAAGGCCCGTTTTTGGCTATTATTATGGCTGAAAATTTTACTGTCGAGTATATCTATTTTGCCACTGGCCAGATTGTTAAATGGGCGGTATACGCCATTTTCATCCTTTTTTAAAATATCAATCTGTTCACTGCCTTGCTGGTAAATTAACATTTCATTTTGCCCATCAGCATCTATATCAAATGGCAAAATTGAGGTGATTTGTGCATTTTTATTTATGGCATTGTATTGCTCAATAATTTCTAGTTGCTGCTTAGAATTACTGCGCATAGCACGAGCATATCCCTTGCCTGCAATTAATAGCTCTTTATTTCCATCCTGGTTTATATCTCCAAGTGTTAAACTGGCCTGTTTCAGGTTGTCTAATAGCCCCTGTCTAAAATTTATACTGGATAGTTGCTTAAATAGGCCTTGCTCTGTTTGTAATAATACTATGGCTGGATTGTGTAGAATGAATAGTATCAGGTCATCTAATCCGTCCTGATTAATATCAATAGTTTTAATTCCACTGGGATCTATATTTAGTTTTTTTATGTTTAGTGTTTGTTTTATCTCTAATTTTTTTGTAGATTCTGTATAAGTGCTGATTAATACCTGACGTTGTTGTTTTTGTTTAATTAGGCTAACTAATGCTGGAATTTTTTCTTTTTTAAGTTTTATATTTGCAAGTGTTATGGGGACTCCCATATTTTCTTTGCTATTAAACTCAACAACTTTGGGATAACTCAGGCGTTTATTGTCAATTATTCTACTTACTCCAATTATTTTTTCTGTTTTACTTACCAGGTATAACTCATCAATATTATCCTGATCAAGATCGGCCATGGTGATTGATTGAATTCCAGAAAATGAGGGGAAGGCAATAGGTCTTGAGAATTGTCCATTGTTAAGTTGTTGGTATAACCAGACCTGAGCACCTTTAAAGTCGGCGGCAATAATGTCCTGAAATTTATCTCCATTGATATCTCCCGTAGCATAGTTTGCTGCTTTTATTTTTTTAAAGGGCAGGGGGTAAACATGTGGCAGAGCAAGTTGAGTAGGGGGGGTATCCTTGTTTTTAGACTTTTTTTCTGAATAAACAGAAAATTTTCCCCATAACAATTGCTGGGTTTTGTTTTCAATATAGGCCAGCCCCGTTGTGGTTGAGCTATCGGGATTAAACAGGATTAATTTATTAGTTGGTGTTAAAAGTGGAAATATTTGCTCTGATCCAAAACTTTCATCATTATTTTGAATACGCACTCTTAAAGCAAAGCGACTATTTTTTGCCAAATAAATAATATCCGCACGTTTATCCTGATCCACATCACTAATAATCAGGCTGAAATGATTTCTATCAGCAAAGGGGTAGCGGTGTGGTATTTTAAATTTTCCATCTTCAGTTTGATAAAATACCAGTAGCTCTTTTTCTCCTAGTAAGACCAGATCTTGCGCTCCATCAGCATTAAGATCGCTGATAACCAGGCTGCTGGAATTTTTAGAGGGCTGAATATAATTAATATGTCGGGCAGCACTCCATTTATCTTTTGGCTGCTGGAATAATAAACTCAGGCCATAGGTTTTACTGGTATAGGCTAAATCGGCTAAACCATCATGGTTTAAATCACCAACAACCAGAGCGTTCATTGTTGTTCCAGTGACAATGTTTTTGCGACTAAAACGAGAGTCTTCCAAAATGGGCTGCCATTGCTTTTTCTTAAGTAATAATTGGCGTTTTAAATCACTGCGTTTTTGATATAATATTTCAATACGTGTACGTTCGTTATTTAATAAAATCAGATCTTCAGCTCCATTATTATCTATATCAAAATGGACTAAAGCACGTGTATTCCAATCTAGCTTAAAAACCTCAGGGCCAGAAAATAACTGAGCGGGTTTATCTGCCCAGCTATAAATGCTTGAGAAGCTGAGAATTAACCCAAAAATATAATTAAAATAGGATTTATTTGTTTTTGCTTTCATATAAACGTGTATTAGTAATTAAAATGGCCATGGATTCGGTAATAGTTTTCGCTCTGGTGCTGGGTCATGAAAACATCTTTTAGATAACCTTGATAAAGTTTTAATGTCTCTGATTGAAGCTGTTGCTTATCGGTATTTTTTATTGTAGGGGCTTGAGATTGGGTTTCACAACTATACTTACTCTCTGTTACAATAACCATTTCCTGAATAGCAACTAATGCATCGATTAATCCTTTAACAAAATAAGCTCCCTGATAATAGGATACAGCTGCGGCATCTTCAGGTAATTGGGCCATTATTTGCTGCAATTGGGGCAAGTTTTTTATAGAGCTTTTACTGTTATTATTAGTTAGCTGCTCTATAGCTGTTTCCATTACTGCCAGGTTATTGGAATATAATAAGAGGTTGTCTTTTATGGCATAAACAACAAGATCATTCGCCTGGTGAATATTTTTCTGATTGGAGGGATTATAGTAGTGAATACTGGTGTCTAAATATTGCTTCTTTTTAAATAACTCTGATAAGAAAAAGGATTTTTTTAAACCATTAATCGCCATTTCAATAGCTTGTTGATCTTGCAGAGAAATAACATATAAACTATTGCCATTGATACTATCAAAGCTTATTTCTTCCGGGTTTTTTGTGCTAATTGAAGGGGGGGCAGGCAGTGGATAAAAAGCACTATAAAATTGCTGTCCAAATCCTTCTGTTAATGTGTCTTCAAGATTAATACCACTGCTTTTTGAGTAGACCTGTAATTGCATCTGGATTAGTGGGATAACACCTGCAAAGATTGGTGACTGCTCAGGTAACATTAAAATATTATTCCATATTTTACCTATATTTATGCTTGAAATAGAAGCACTGAGTGCATTTTCCTGTAGAAATTCAGGCCAGCTTAATTTACTGCTCTGGTGTTTAAATAAGCCCATTAACCAGGAGTTATCCTGATAAAAAATACTCATATCCATAAGTACTTTATCCTGTTTATTTTTACCCACAATATAAAGTGATTGTAGGCCAGTATTATTTAATAATTCGAGAAATTGCTCAGAATCTTGTCCCGCCATTTCTTTATATGGTTCTAATTTTGTATTTAATAGTTCTACAAAGGGTGTGCTATTAATATAAAACATCCAGTCAAAATCTGGCTGGAACCGCTTAACGTTTTGGTAAGAGCCCGTTTCTGTCCAGTTATTATCCAGATTTTTTTTCTGTATATTAACTAACATAGTTTGCAATTGCTGTTTTGATTTAGATATTAATAAATAATTGCTGGAAATAGCCCAGGAAAAATCTTCCTTTTTACTGTCTTCATTTAGTAAATATCGACTATGAATAGGAAAAGAAAGGAATGTTTCATCTTCTTGTAAATATTGTTCTCCTGCTCCCAGATGTTTGAGTTGATAGCTCATATGTTTATTTAAAACATCTTTAACCTGTTGCTGGTTTTTTCCTATATCAGCCATTAAAGCTATCGAGCCTGCTGTAGAATTTTCTGGTTTTATAATAACTAATTGTCCAGGAAATAAAGCAATTAACTGTTTTATAGACAGTCCAAACATTCTTTTGCTATAAAGCTCCCACCGGGGTTGTTTAAGCGTTCTGATACTGCTTGAAAAACGTTTGCGGATTTTTTTATTATTCCATAACTTGGCAAGAGGATTTTTTTGTAAGTTATTATAAAACTGGCTGACATTATTAATTAATAATACCGATTCCGTATCCTCTGCTATTAATGATTGTAATTGCAGTTTGGGGTTTTGTTGTTGCTGTGGAGCAGAGGCATTGATTATTTGGCTAAAAGAAAATAATACTATTAACAATAATAAATTACGCATAATAATAGAAACCTTTATTTAGGGGATGCAGTTGGCATTTGGAAATATCTAAAACCTGTATTGGGATTTTTTACATCAAAAGCATAAGCATCGGCATTGTCGAGAAAATATTTTAGTACTCTTACGGGAATAGCAAAATTAAGACCTTCTATACCAATGGAAGCAATTTTCATATTGATTACCCCAATAACTTCACCTTGCAAATTGAATAACGGCCCACCAGAATTACCTGGATTAGTTTGCACGGTACTTTGAATATATAAGTGCCCGGAAATTTGGCGGTTTGGCATGCTGATAATGCCTTGCCCAACGGTTCTATCAAAACCTAAAGGACTGCCAATACTGAAAACAGTTTGTCCTTGTGTAGACAGATTTTGTTGATTAAGAGGCAGGGGGATAAGTTTATGAGAGTGTTTATCTTCTATTTTTAATAAGGCCAGATCAGAATAAGGATCAGTTGCTACAATGCGCACATTTGTAAATAAAATCTTACGCAAACCCTGTGCTTCGGTTTTAAATAAAGTAATAGTAATTTTGTGCTCACCTTCTATTACATGAAAATTAGTAACCACATAACCATCATCTCTAATAATAAAACCTGAGCCAAGGCCTATAGGTGTGTGTATTTTAACTACTGATTCGGCTCTACGCAGAACATTTTTTTCAACAGAATGCTCTTTTTTCTCAGCAGATTCAAAATATAAGCCCTTTGCTTTTAAAATTGTTTTATCTGGTGAATTCAGAGTGTTTTTGTAGCTAGTGTTTTTCACTTTATCCAGTGGGATAGAGATCACATCATAGCCAATATCAATAATCAGTGAATCTGTTTTTTCCACTAGCAATTGACCCTGAATAATAGCACCACTTGAAAGATCCACTTTAATAGTTTTGGCTAAAACAATTAGTGGTAACCCAAGTAATAAAAGAAAACTTATTATTAAAATATTTTTTTTGCTCAATATTTTATCACTCTAATTTATTGAAGATAGTAGTGTAGAGACTATCATTATCTGAATAAAATTAATAACGTCATTTGATGTTATTGAGTGATTTATTTTAATATTTTTGCAAAAAATGTGAATTGGATCTTTATTTATAATTTTAGTAAAACACATGAAGTTGAGAATTAAACATAATTTGAATTATTTATCTGAACTTAACACTTAGTTCTCTTTAATAATAAACATTAAATATTAATGGATATTTGATTGGTGGATGTAATTTTTAATCTGATGGTATAAACTAAATATTGTTTTATCTAATTTTGTCTGCTTTGTGGTAGTGTAATTCCAGTTTATTAGGATAAAAACTAAATATTTCCTGCTTGGAGAAAATAAAAATGAAATATCATTATCGCTACTACTTCTTTATTTTAGTTTTTCTGGCTAGTTTTTCAATAAATATTTCTGCCAGCGAATCAGTGGGAAGTTTAAGAAATGTGGCTGGGCTTGCAACAATTAGCCGAGTGGTTGATGATAAGCGGCGTATTATTCGAGCGAGAAATGATTTGCATATTTATCAAAAAGATATGATTAAAACAACTCAGGGTAATTTAGGCATTATCTTTAATGATAGTACCCGAGTGAGTCTGGCTAGAAATAGTATATTGGTGATTAATAGATATGTTTATCGGCCAGGTAAAAAGGAATATGGAATGATTACTAATGTGATGAAAGGAAAGGCTGCTGTTTTTTCTGGACAAATATCCAATCTGGAAGCGGATGCAATGGTGTTTAAAACACCTAATGCTACTATTAGAGCGCGTAATGCCAATTTCTTAATTGAAGTGAATGATCAGGGAGGCAGCTAATGGAACTGGTATCTGCATTTGTATTGATGTTTGCTGTTTTGGTATTTTCTGAGCCCAGAGTAGAAGATAGAATTATTTTAATTCCTGATGCAGAAGGTAATGTAGGTGAACTGATTATCTCTAATCAAACGGGGGCGCAAAGTATTAATCAGGCCTATCAACTTGTAGAAGTTGATGGTGAATCTCATCTTAATGCTCCTAAACAACTGAGTAAAGAAGTTGTCCAGCAAGATTTTTCTGATGCTCTTACTGCTATTCCACAAGCACCCTCACGCTATATTCTTTATTTTGTATCGGGGACCACCCATTTAACCGATGAATCCCAACAGCTTATTGAAAAAATTATTGCCGATGTAAAATCCCGAGAATTTTTTGATGTGTTTATTGATGGTCATACGGATACTTTAGGAGCAACAGAGGTTAATTATCGTCTGGCTTTAAAACGAGCGCAGATGGTTAATGTTTTTTTTGGAAATAAAATAGCTAAGCCAGAAAAAGTACAGGTTACCTCACATGGTGAAGGAAACCTGTTAATTAAAACAGCCGATGAAGTGGATGAACCCCGTAATCGCCGAGTAGAAATAGTAATTCATTAAGATGAATTATTTGTGGAGGCGTTTTTCCTCAAGTATTAATTTAGCTATTCTTTTTAGTTCGCTTATATTTATTAATTTTCCTGTGCATGCTATTGAAGAAACTGGAGCTGAAATACTAAATACTTGTTTAAGCGAGCCAAGAGCTTTAGCTGGAGATGCGGTTCAAAGTGTTCGTTATGGTTTGTGTTTGGGGTATTTAAAAGGCATTGCGGATGTTTTAAATGGAAAGTTCTTTTGTTTACCACAAACAGGTGAAACGGTATTAATTACCCAACGTTTAAAACAAGTTTATATTGGTTATGCTCTCTCCCATAGAGAGCAGTTAAACCAGCCTGCAAGACATACTTTTTTAGCTGCCTTTCAGGCTGCTTTCCCTTGTCACTAATAGTTTATTAAATGGATTCTTTGCTACGTTTGAGTAATGGAAAGGCAAAGCTTTGCTTTAATTGATAAATAAATAATCCAGTTATAATTAGAGTGGTACCTAGCCATATATGAGAAGTAATTAGCTCATTATTAAATATATTGCCCAATAATAAGGCAGTAATTGGGGTAATTAAAGTAGTAAGAGCCACTGTGGATGCCTTTAAGTTAGCCAGAGCATAATAATAACTTGAAAACCCTACCACAGAACCCATAATTCCAAGGTAAATAATAGACCAAAGTGTCCGTGTTGGAATTTCATTTGGTAGTGGTTGAGCAAATAGCCAAAAGGTTAATAAAAACACCGGCAGGGAAATGCTTAAGCTTCCTGCAGTAATGCTTAAAGCAGGCAGTTTTATATCTATATGCTTAATCCAAACAGCACTCATAGAGTGAATTATAACTGCGGCTAATATAGAAAGTATCCCTATCAGTGCTTGTTCCCCCATATGCATTTGCTCTATATAAATATAGCTTAGGCCTGCAATTCCAAACAAAGCCCCCAATAATTTTGTGATACAAAATTTTTCGCTGGCAAAAAATTGTATAGCAAACCAGCTGGTAAACATGGTGGTGGTACCAAAAATAACAGAAACCAGACCAGATGAAATAAATTGAGCCCCATAATAAACCAGCATCATTGCACCATAAATTGAAAAACTGGAAGCAAAATATACTTGCAAAGCTTTTTTATGTAGGGGAATACTCTTATGGAATAGAAGAGATAAAGCAACGGCTATAGTTGTTCCTATGAGCATACGGGCACTAAGGGCAGTTATAAAATCAACACCCGATGAACTCCACTTTATGGCTAAAGGAGTAGTTGACCAAATTATTATCATTATTAGATAAGCTAAAATAACCATTATTGTATTATTTTTTGTTTTCATTTTTTTATTCCAGGTAAAAATGTATAGCAAGCCCAATGTTCAGGATCTAGTCTAATAAAAATCAGAGTGAAAATTTAAGGGCAAAAAAAAAGCCGTAGATTGAGTTAATCTGCGGCTTTTTGAATATTTATTCAGATGGTAGTTTTCTTCATCGTTCGCACAGATTAGCACTTGAATTCCCGCGTAGGCGAGTAACTCGAAATTCTGGCATTATCGATTTTGGTAAAGCAGGGCTGTCTATAAAATATGTAAAATGAATGTTCATTTGTTTAGATTGCAATAATAATAAATTAATGTCAAGATAAAATTATTAAATCAATAATAGATATAAGATGTCAGTACACCAGTTTTATTAGGTGCTAATAGCCAAAAAAAAGCCCTAACCTGGTAATTTCCAGATTAGGGCTTTTTTTATAAGGATTGGGTAAAATTTTAGTTTTCAGTTATTTCGATTAGACACTCATCAGGATTAACGCTATCGCCAGTACTAATATGGATGGCTTTGATTGTTCCTGATACAGGGGCTTGAATTTCAGTTTCCATTTTCATAGCCTGAGTAATAATAAGCGCTGTCCCTGCTTTAACTGCATCTCCTTCCTTAACTAAAACATCAACAATAACCGCAGGCATGGAAGTGGTGACATGCCCTGATTCCGTTGCTTTTAGACGTTTACTATTTTTTTGATTTAAGACAGGGTTATTTTCCTGATTAGCTGGGTTAATTAAAATTTCGTCTAATGTTTCTAGTAATAGCTCTTCTGGAACCCCATCTACGGTAACATAAAAAGGGCGAATATTATCTTCAGGATGTCCTGTTCCTGTTACTTTAATACGGTAGTTTTCGCCATGTAATTTAATATTAAATTCGCTCGGTGCAGTGTTATTTGTATTGGCATCATGGCTAACTGGAAGCAATGATTCTGGGGCAAGTGTACCATCCTGACGTTGTTGTAAAAAGTCTTTTGCCAGTTCTGGGAATAAGGCAAAAATCATTACATCTTCATCCGATTTTGCTAAATCACCTATTTCTTTTTTCAGACGCTTAAATTCAGGCTTTAATAGGTCAGCAGGACGAACGTCAATGACTTCTTCGTTGCCAATGGCCATTTGCTGAATTTTATGATCTACTTTGCCTGGGGTTTTTCCATATTTACCCTGGAAGTATAATTTCACTTCGTTACTGATGTTTTGGTAACGCTTTCCTGAAAGAACATTAAATACCGCTTGTGTTCCTACTATTTGAGAAGTAGGGGTCACTAATGGTGGGTAACCTAATTCTTTTCGAACTAAAGGTATTTCATTTAAAACTTCAGTCATTTTATCTAATGCACCTTGCTCTTTAAGCTGATTAGATAAATTTGAAATCATGCCTCCAGGCACTTGGTTAACTTGAACGCGGGTATCAATTCCTGTGAACTCACTTTCAAATTGGTGGTATTTCTTTCTAACTGAATAAAAATAACCGCCAATTTCCTGTAAGTCAGGAAGATCCAGTTTACTGTCATAATCGGTGTTTTTTAGTGCGGCTACCATGCTTTCTGTTGTTGGATGACTGGTTCCTTCAGCAAAGGCAGAAATTGCCGTATCAATATGCCTACAACCTGCTTCAATGGCTTTTAATTGGCACATAGAAGCTAATCCAGCAGTAGCATGAGAATGCAGGTGTACAGGAATATCTAAGGCATCAAGTAAGGCTTTAAATAGCTCGGAGGTTGAATAAGGAGTTAATAGTCCGGCCATATCTTTTACAACGATGGAATCACAGCCCATGCTTTGTAATTCCTTAGCCATATCCACAAATGCAGATAGGTGATGGACTGGGCTGGTAGTATAGCAAAGGGTTCCCTGGGCATGTTTATCATGTTTTTTGACAGCAGTTATAGAGCTTTGAAGATTGCGAATGTCATTCATTGCATCAAATATTCTAAAAACGTCAATACCATTGGTAGCCGAAAGTTCTACAAATTTTTTCACCACATCATCAGAATAGTGTCTATAACCGAGAATATTTTGCCCCCGCAATAACATTTGCAAACGAGTATTTGGAAGTTTTTCTCGTAGCAGTCTTAACCTTTCCCATGGGTCTTCTTTTAGGAAACGAATACAACTATCAAAGGTTGCTCCTCCCCAGACTTCTAGAGACCAATAGCCTATAGCATCTAATTTTTCACATATAGGGAGCATATCTTCAATACGCATCCGTGTGGCGATAAGTGACTGGTGTCCATCACGTAAGACGGTTTCTGTAATGTTTACTTGAGACATGTTACATTCCTTCATAAGCTGCAATGGCAGCAGCTATTGCTAAAGCCATGTGTTGATTAGAACTTTTTACTGAGTAATTTATTAATTCAGGGTGTTGCTCAACAAAACTGGTGTCAAAATTACCACTGAGAAATTCTTCATTATTTAAAATCGCTTCTTGATAAGGTATGGTGGTTTTTACACCATAAACGCGCATATCGGATAAAGCACGTCTGGAGCGTCGAATTAAACCATCCCAATCTAATGCCCAAACAATTAATTTGGCACACATAGAATCAAAAAAAGGTGGAATTTCATAACCCGTATATATAGCCGCATCAGTTCTTACGCCTGGGCCTCCAGGAGAGTAATAGCGAGTGATTTTTCCATAACTGGGAAGAAAATCATTTTGTGGATCTTCTGCATTAATCCGAAATTCTATGGCATAACCACGTTTAACTATATCTTCTTGCTTATAATGCAGTTCACCACCATTTGCTATATGGATTTGTTCCTGAACAATGTCTATACCAGTTATTTGCTCAGTAATGGTGTGTTCTACCTGCAAACGGGTATTTACTTCCATAAAGTAAAAATTATCGTCTTTATCCAGTAAAAACTCCACCGTCCCTGCATTAGTATAATTAGCTGCTTTAGCTGCTTTTACCGCAGTATTACCAATAAATTCTTGTTGTTCGGGAGTTAATTGAGGGGAAGGGGCTATTTCAATCAGTTTTTGGTGGCGACGTTGAATAGAGCAGTCTCGCTCATATAAGTGAATAACATTGCCATGTTCATCTGCTAGTATTTGTACTTCAATATGTTTCGGGTTAACAATACACTTTTCTAAAAATACCTCTGCCGAACCAAATGCTTTACTGGCTTCAGAAATAACACGAGGATAAAAATGCCTTAAATCTTTCTCATTATAGCATTCACGAATTCCCCTGCCACCGCCGCCAGATGTAGCTTTTAACATAACAGGGTAGCCTATGTCAGCTGCCATTGTTACTGCATCGTCTATGCTTGCAAGATTTTCTTCACTACCAGGAGTTACAGGCACTCCTGCTTCTATCATGGTTTGTCTGGCCTGGATTTTATCGCCTAATTTAGCGATAATAGCTGAAGTAGGACCAATAAATTTAATATTGCGTTGTTCGCAGACTTGTGCAAAAAGAGCATTTTCTGATAGGAAGCCATAACCTGGGTGGATGGCATCACAGCCAGATGCAATGGCAATGTTAACTAGCCGATGTGCATTTAGGTAACCGGCAACGGCTTGGCTGCCTAGACAATAAGCTTCGCTGGCTATTTTTACATATAATGCGTGTTGATCAACTTCTGAATATACAGCTACAGATTTGATATCCATTTCTTTGCATGCCCGTATGATCCGAACAGCAATTTCACCTCGATTGGCAATTAATATTTTATTAAACAAAATAATTACTCTGAGTCAGTTTAAGAATATCGCTAATTTTATGATATATATTTTAAAATGCAAGGAATTTCTTTTATATTGCAGAATATTTTGACAGCTAATCAACAAAGCTATAGAATACGCAGGTTATGCTAGACCGTCTTCCACAACATATTGATTATATCCGTTATACGGACGCAAAAAATAGACTCCAGGGTGATTTTCCTTTGTCAACATGTATGCGTTTGGCTGAACTGATATCGCCAGAAATGGGCTTATTGATAAAACAAAAGAGTGCTATAGAAGAACACCATATCCATATAGAGCTTGAATTTGGTGTGGATGAGGTAGCAAATAGATTTGTAATGGGGAGCGTAACGTGCAAGCTTTTATTAACTTGCCAGCGTTGTATGCAACCTATTGAACATATTGTTGCAATAGATCTGGCTTTGGCTTTTATTAAAAAAAGAAGCGATGAGCAGGATATTGCAGGTTTATACGATAGTTTTTATATAGAAAGTAGTGATCCAGTTAATCTTTTTGCTTTAATTGAGGATGAAATTATTTTGTCCTTACCTTTAATAGCAAAGCATGAACCTGGAGAGCATGGATATGAGCAATGTATATCTATGTCTATAGAAGGCGGGAGTGGTGAACAAGTAGGTGAGGTTGATGTAGCATATGCAGAGGCAGAAGAAGAAGCAAAAAAAAAGAACCCCTTTGCGGTATTACAACAGCTTAAAGATAGTTAATTTAAAGAATAGTTAATTTTATTAGTTTTTAATTTTGGAATAGAGGAATAAATTATGGCAGTACAAAAGAACAAATGCACACCCGCTCGACGCGGATCACGTCGTGGGCACGATAGCTTAAAAAACCCAACGCTCTCAATTGATGCTACAACAGGTGAAACTCACTTACGCCACCATATTTCTGCTGATGGCTATTACAAAGGACGTCAGGTTATCGAAAAAAACTAGTTTTTTTTGATGCCTTCCTTGAGCCTCTGATAATTTTTAAAACCCAAGACTTTGGATTTTAAAAATTATCAGAGGCTTTGTTGTTCTTAAAAGCTAAAAGCTGATAATTAACCTTAGATAAAACAAACACATGAATTGTAGTCTTGCTATTGATGTAATGAGTGGGGATCATGGTCCTGAAGTAACGGTACCCGCTGCTATTGACGTTTTGCAATCACAGCCTAAAATGCATTTGACACTGGTTGGGGATAAAGAGCGGATTGAAAATTATTTACAAAATTGTTCGGATAAAATTAAGCATCGCATTACTATTGTCCATTCAACACAAGTAGTTGAAATGGATGAAAAACCCTCACTAGCATTAAGAGGGAAAAAAGACTCATCTATGCGGGTGGCAATAAATCTGGTAAAAGAAAAAAAAGTCAATGCTTGCGTTAGTGCAGGCAATACAGGTGCTTTAATGGCAACTGCACGATTTGTTCTTAAAATGTTACCAGGGATCAGTCGTCCTGCAATCTGTACCGCTCTTCCTACTATAAAAGGGCATACGCATATGCTTGATTTGGGTGCAAATATTGATTTATCTTCAGAGCAGTTGTTTGAATTTGCGGTAATGGGATCAGTACTTACTCAAGCGGTAGATAATTTAGAAAATCCCAGTGTAGGTTTATTAAATATTGGTGAAGAAGAAGTAAAAGGTAACGAGCAAGTTAAAAATGCGGCCAAACTTATAGCTGATAGCAATTTAAATTATTACGGATTTATTGAAGGCACTGATATTTATAAAGGCACAGTTAATGTAGTTGTTTGTGATGGTTTTGTAGGTAATATATCACTAAAAACATCAGAAGGTGTTGCTAGAATGATTAGCTTTTATTTGAAGCAGGCATTTAATAAGAATATTTTGACTAAATTTGTGGGATTGTTGTCCATGCCAATACTTAATTCTTTTAAACAAAAAGTGGATCCTGGTGAGTATAATGGTGCGAGTTTATTAGGTTTAAGAGGTATTGTTATTAAGAGTCATGGTAGTGCTAATAGACGCTCTTTTGCTCAAGCAATCCGCGAAGCCGCTTTAGAAGTAGATAAAAATGTTCCAGAGCTCATCAGTAAACAAGTTGAAGTGTTTCTAGGAAATCAGCAAAACTCACAGGATTAAAGCTTAACAGGTACTCATTTTATGCATTCACGCATTATTGGAACAGGTAGTTATCTTCCAGAAAAAGTATTAACTAATGCCGATTTGGAAAAAATGGTAAATACCAGCGAAAAATGGATTACTGATCGCACTGGCATTAAACAGCGCCATATTGCTGCTGACAGTCAAACCACCGTTGATTTAGCGGAGATTGCTGCAAAACATGCAATGCAAGCAGCAGGTATTAGCAATAAAGATATTGATCTCATTATTGTTGCAACCACAACACCCGACCTTATTTTTCCAAGCAGTGCCTGTATGCTACAACATCGACTGGATATTCATGGTTGCCCGGCATTTGATGTGCAAGCTGTTTGCACGGGGTTTATTTATGCCTTAGATGTAGCCGATAAATTTATCCGTACGGGTGCTGCAAAACGCGCCCTGGTTGTTGGAGCTGAAACCTTGTCACGTATTGTTGACTGGACTGATCGCGGCACCTGTATTTTATTTGCTGATGGGGCAGGGGCAGTAGTTATAGAGGCTGCTGAAGAACCTGGAATTTTATCCACTCATATCCATGCAGACGGTGATTATGTTGAGCTATTAACCACTAATGGTGGAATTTCTGCAACTCCAGATAAGTTTGCAAATGATCAACTTAAAATAAAAATGCGTGGCAATGAAGTTTTTAAGATGGCGGTAAATACCCTTGGGCGAATTGTTGATGAAACACTTGCTGCTAATAATATGAAAAAAAGTGAAATTGATTGGTTGGTTCCCCATCAGGCCAATACCCGCATTATAAAAGCCACAGCAAGAAAACTTAAAATGTCAATGGATCACGTAGTGGTGACAGTGGAAAATCATGGCAATACCTCAGCGGCTTCTGTGCCACTGGCACTAGATACAGCGGTTCGAGACGGGCGCATAAAACGAGGTGATATCTTGTTGTTAGAAGCCTTTGGAGGTGGTTTTACCTGGGGCTCAGCCCTGATAAAATACTAAATGGAGAATTTATACATGTCGAGTGAAAATCAATTAGCATTAGTTACTGGAGCTAGTAGAGGAATTGGTCAGGCCATAGCGGTTAAACTGGGAAAACAGGGAATTTATGTTATTGGTACTGCAACATCTGCGCAGGGTGCTGAAAATATAACGGCTTATATGCAAGAAAATGGCATACAAGGGAAAGGATTAGCATTAGATGTGACCGATACAACTAGTGTTGATGAGTTGATGAAAATTTTAAAAAATGATTTTTCCATGCCGGATATTCTGGTTAATAATGCAGGCATCACCCGTGATAACTTATTAATGCGAATGAAAGAAGAAGAATGGTCAGATATTATTAATACCAATCTGACTTCGGTATATCGATTATCGAAAGCCTGTTTACGCAGCATGATGAAAAAACGTCAGGGGCGCATTATTTCTATTGCTTCGGTAGTGGGCTTAACGGGCAATGCCGGGCAATCAAATTATTCAGCAGCCAAAGCGGGTATTTTAGGTTTTACTAAATCACTTGCGCGTGAAATTGGTTCACGAAATATTACCGTAAATGCAGTTGCACCTGGTTTTATAGATACTGATATGACTCGCTCTTTACCCGAAGATGTAAAAACTGCTTTAATAAATCAAATTCCTCTGGAACGTTTAGGAAACGTGAATGATATAGCCAATGCAGTGGCTTTTTTAGCCTCTAAAAATGCTGCTTATATCACTGGAGAAACCATTAATGTTAATGGTGGCATGTATATGCCCTAAAAAATCAATTAATAATTAACAATTGATAATTGATAATTGATAATTGATAATGAAAAGACTAGAATACACACACGCAATATAACCGCAATTTATTTGGAGAATTTTTAACATGAGTAGTGTTGAAGAAAGAGTAAGAGCAATTGTAATTGAGCAGTTGGGAGTTAAAGAAGAAGAAGTAACTAGTGAAGCATCATTTGTAGATGATCTAGGTGCAGATTCTTTAGACACTGTAGAATTAGTTATGGCTCTAGAAGAAGAATTTGAAACTGAAATACCTGACGAAGAAGCAGAAAAAATTACTACAGTTAAATTAGCTGTGGATTATATTACTGCAAATAGTTAATTGCTTTGTGGTGATACACTTAACTTACAATAAAAATTGTAAGAAGTGGCTTGTATTAAATCAAGCATAGAATACTAATAAAACCGTATGTAAATTTTTAAGTGGCTCCGTATAAAAGCACTTGATTATAAGATGCGGTTTTTTTTTGTAATTTATAAGTTGTTATTTGATAAAAATGGAGAGTCTATTGTCTAGGCGTAGAGTTGTTATTACTGGTCTTGGTATTGTTTCCCCAGTTGGAAATACAATTGAACAGGCATGGTCAAATATTACTGCGGGTAATAGTGGTATTTCTACTATCGAAAGTTTTGATACAACGGGGTTTGCCGTTACCATTAGTGGAGCAGTAAAAGATTTTGATGCAGTAGATTATCTGCCATCTAAAGATGTTAAAAAGATGGATCACTTTATTCATTATGGTATGGCTGCTGGGATCCAGGCGATAGAGGACTCCGGTTTTGAAATTACCGAAGAAAACTCCTGGAGGATAGGAGTATCCATCGGTTCGGGCATTGGTGGTTTGCCTGGAATTGAAAAAAATCATAATGCTTATTTAAAAGGCGGAGCCAGACGAATTTCTCCATTTTTTGTACCCAGTACCATTATTAATATGATATCAGGTAACCTTTCGATTAAATACGGCTTAAAAGGTCCCAATATAGCATTAGTTACTGCCTGTGCAACAGCAACACATAGCATTGGTAATGCCGCTCGTATGATAGAATACGGTGATGCGGATATTATGGTTACTGGGGGAGCAGAAATGGCCAGTTGCCCAACAGGAATTGGTGGTTTTGTTGCAGCTCGTGCTTTATCAACCCGCAATGATGATCCTCAGGCTGCTTCACGTCCATGGGATAAAGACCGGGATGGTTTTGTACTTGGCGATGGTGCTGGTGTGGTGGTTCTAGAAGAATATGAGCATGCCAGACAAAGGGGTGCTAAAATTTATGCCGAAGTCTGTGGTTTTGGCATGAGTGGTGACGCTTATCATATGACTCTACCATCCAAGGGTGGTGAAGGGGCAAGCCGCTGTATGGATTTAGCACTTAAAAATTCAGAACTTAATATTGATCAGATTCGCTATATAAATGCTCATGGAACCTCAACCCCTGCAGGTGATAAAGCTGAAACAGATGCGCTTAAACGCTCATTTGGCACTCAGGCCTATAATATTGCTATGACTTCGACCAAATCAATGACCGGGCACTTATTAGGTGCTGCTGGTGGAATTGAAGCAATTTTTACTGCTTTATCTATATATCATCAGATAGCTACACCTACCATTAATTTAGATAGCCCTGATCCAGAATGTGATTTAGACTATGTTCCACATACTGCTCGTGATATGAAAATTGATTATGCCTTATCCAATTCTTTTGGTTTTGGTGGGACTAATGGAACACTGGTACTGGGCAAAGTTTAAATTTTTAAGTTTTTTTTGGTTAAATTAAAGAGCTCAGGTTAATACATACCGATGTTATCAGCGGATAACTACCAGACTATTCAATTTGCAGATACAGGTGTAGATTTATTACACTTGTATCAGTTTGATCCCTCCTTTTATGGTGTTTTATTAGAAACCACTAGCTGTAAACAAAACCTTGAAAAAAGAAATGCCGCGAGTCATAAAAATCATTCATTTGATCTGCTTTTTTTTGATGCCGCAGATATTCTGCACCAAGATAATCATCAACAATTGTATTTAAACAATACTAAATATCAAACGGAAGATAATGACTTTCTTAAGGTATTTAATCAGCACTGGAATGAGCAGAATAAACTACTAAAAACGGGATATCTAGACTCTGATTATTATCCTTTTTGTGGCGGCTGGTTTGTTTTTTTATCCTATGAAATAGCAAATCAGGTTGAACCTGCACTTAAACTTCAGCACTATAATAGCCAATTACCACTCGCTTATGCCTGTCGTTATAAAAGTGCTTTAATCTATGATCACACAAAAAAAGAGCTGGTTTTATTTAGTGAAGATATAGATTTAATCAAGACTTATATTAATAAAATTAATGCTGATTTAGTGCATTTAAAAGCATCAAACAATTATCAAGTTATAAAAGATAGCCCTATTAAATCAGAGCTTAATGTTGACCCCCAACAAGATTACTTAGATGGAGTGGATAAAATTAAGCATTATATTATTGAAGGGGATGTATTTCAGGTTAATCTGTCCCGACAATGGCAGAAAAAAATTAGCCATGCCGATCATAACCAGCTGGCCTGTTTATTATATCAGCGCCTAAGAAAAAATAATCCAGCTCCGTTTTCTGCTTTGGTTAATCTTTCGTCCAGGGCTCCTCATTTTGCCAATAACTCTATCTTATCCTCATCTCCAGAACGATTACTTAGAGTAAAAAATAATTATCTTGAGTCCCGACCTATAGCTGGAACCCGGCCGCGAGGGGAAACAGCCGAGCTGGATAAAAAATTAATTAAACAATTGCATGAAAATGCCAAAGAACAATCAGAACATGTAATGCTAATTGATTTAATTCGTAATGATTTAGGACGTGTTTGTGTACCGGGTAGCATTCATATAGATGAATTTATGATTAATGAAACTTATCAACATGTACATCATATTGTCTCCAATGTAGTAGGAAAACTTGCCTCAGAGATGCAACCAGGAGATATTATTAGAGCTTTATTTCCTGGGGGAACAATAACGGGCTGCCCAAAGGTAAGGTGCATGGAAATAATTGCAGAGCTTGAAAAAACTGCCAGAGGTGCTTATACCGGCTCGCTGGGGTATATTAATAATAATGGCTCAATGGATTTGAATATTTTAATTCGCACTATGCTAATACAGCAAGATAAGTTACTACAACAAGATAAAGCGGATTACCAGAGCAGCGATGCACAACAACTGGTCACCCTGCGTGCTGGTGCGGGTATTGTAGCAGATTCTATTGCAGAAAAAGAAATATTAGAAAGTCAGGCCAAAGCTAAAGGAATGTTAACAAGCTTAGTTTGAGGTGTGATTTTTTTAAATAGATTTTAATATGAGTTAGTAATTATTTATGTACCTGATTAATGGCCAATTAGAGGCAGTACTTCCTATTCGTGATAGGGGACTGGCCTTTGGTGATGGTGTATTTGAAACCATAGCAATTATTAATAATAAACCACATAACTGGTTATTTCACTTTAATCGTTTAAGCAAGGGGGCTAAACGTTTAGGCATAGAAGTACCTGTTGAAGGTGATTTATTAACGGGCATTGCGCTGCTTTCTATGCATAAACCTCAGCAGCAAAAAAATAAATTTATTGTTAAAATTATCTATACCCGTGGCGAGGGGGGCAAGGGTTATCTTGGTCCTGATAAGCCATCTGCAAACTGTATTATGATACTTAATTCCTGGCCTACAAATCCAGCAGAATATTATTTACAGGGTATAAATGTTCAACAATTGGACTTTAAATTATCTGAGCAGTCAGTCCTTGCCGGGATTAAGCATTTAAATCGATTGGAGCAGGTAATTGCAAGGCAGCAATTAGCTTTAGAGTATCAAGAAGCTCTTTTATTAAATAACAAAAACTGCGTTATTGAAGGAATTAGTAGCAATATATTTTTTGTTGTTAATAACACGCTCTGTATTCCACTATTAAATGTGAGTGGAATAGAGGGTACAATACGTGCTCAAGTCATTGAGCTGTGTTTGCAGTTTAACATAGAATACCAAATTCACGATTTTAGTCTGGATGATATAAAGCAAAGTCAGGAAATATTTTATTCCAATAGTATTATTGGCCTGTGGCCTGTTAAAAAGCTTCAACTTCTTAATGAGCAAGTAAAACAATACCCGCCAGGTGAAGTATATAAACAATTGGCAGAGGTAATTAATAAACAACTGGGGCACCCCTATATTTTTGAATAAGGAACTTAATTGAAACACAAGCTATTAAAACTGATGATTATTCTTATTATTTTAGTTACTGCAGTACTGGCATGGTATTGGGCTGATTACCAATCTTTTTTACATACGCCAGTTAAAAATCAAAAAGCGATTAAATTACTTATAAAACCAGGTAGTCATCTGGGAACTATTGCACAAAAACTCCAGAATGAAAATATTATTAGCTCTGTTTTTTATTTTAAGTTGTATGCAAAACAGGAAAATAAAGCCACTTTACTTCAGGCTGGAGAGTATATTATAAAACCTGATATCAGTATTAATGAGCTATTAATGCTTTTTGTTAAGGGGCTGGTAACACAATACCAACTTACCATTCCAGAAGGCTGGACAATAAAACAAATCCTTGCCTACCTAAAAACAACCGATTTAGAACAAACTATTAATAATTTGTCCGTGCAGCAAATTATTACTAAATTAGGTTTAGGTATTACCCACTTAGAAGGCTATATTTATCCAGATACGTATTTTTTTCCAAAACAGACCAGTGATATAGACTTTTTAAAGCGTGGCATTAAAAAAATGCAAAGTGTGCTCGCAATGGAGTGGAAAAATAGACAAGAAAAATTACCACTTAAATCCGCTTATGAAACTTTAATTTTAGCTTCGATTGTAGAAAAGGAATCGGGGCAGAAAAGTGAGCGGGCAAAAATAGCAGGTGTATTTATCCAGCGCTTAAATAAAGGTATGAGGCTACAATCAGATCCAACCATTATTTATGGGATGGGAGATGCTTATAAAGGAAATATCAGAAAAAAAGACATTAATAAAAAAACGCGCTATAATACCTATAAAATTGTGGGATTACCTCCAGGCCCTATTGCATCCCCAGGACAGCATGCTATTCATGCAGTTTTACATCCTGATTCAGGCACAAGCCTGTATTTTGTAGCAGATGGTAGTGGTGGACATTATTTTTCAAAATCATTAAAAGAACATAATAAAGCGGTACGAAAATATATTCTTAAAAGGTAAACATGTAGTTTAATCGCTAAAAAATACTCATTTAAATTAACTTATTACTTAAATTAATTATAATTAATAGTTTTATTAAAAATGTTTAAATCAAAAATCACCTCACTTTTGATTGTGGCATCTATTATAATGATGTTTTTGCTGATTTTTATCTGGATGAATGGCAATAAGGAAGTAAAACAACAATCTGAAATAATCAACTCAAATAAAATTATCGTACATAAAATGCGTTTAATCGCCGATATGACCTCAATTGTCAGGACTCGGACTCGACTGACCAGTAAACTATTAATAGTTAATGATCCTTTTGCTAAAGACGATATTTTTATGGAATTAGAAAGCCTTTCTTCTGCATTTATTCGAGCCCGTTTAGAGTTTTCAAATCTAAAATTAAGTTCTTTTGAACAAGATATGATGAAGCAACAGCGTAAAAATATTGCTGTGGTGGTAAAAAACATTCCTGTCCTGGTTGAAATTGCTATGTCAGATGATCCCTTACTATTACCCAAAGCCCAGAAATTACTTTATAACGAAGTTTTTCCTGGTCAGGGTAAGGTAGTTGATATATTTATGGCTATGTTAAAACAATACGAAAGCAATATTGATCTGCAAACAACCCAAGCACAAAAAAGTTTTAACAAAAATCAGAAATTTCGTTTACAATTGTTGATAGCATCCATTTTATTTGCTTTTATCGGCACTGCTTTAATTTCGCGTAAGATATTCCTAATAGAAAAAAATCTACATATAGAAAAGCAACGCACCCATATAACCCTGATGTCAATTGCAGATGCAGTTCTTACTATCAATACTCAGGGAGTAATTCTTGATTGTAATAAAGTGGCTGAAAATCTTCTGGGCTTGCCTGCAAATCAATTAATTGGTAATAAATTTTCAACTGCGGTAACTTTTTTAAACGAAGAAAAGCAGGGCAAAAATACGTATTTAGACGATGATTTTTTAAAACAATCCTTACAAAATAATAATCAGCCCCTAACTAAAAATTTTCAGCTACGTTTAAATGAAAAAAATGAAATTATTCATATTGAATTATTATTTTCTCCTATTATGGAAGGTGCTAGCAAAGCCGGTTGTGTAATTACGTTTAGAGATGTTTCAGCAAAAAAAGTGCTAGAACAGCAATTACACCAGCAAGCAAAATATGATGCCTTAACGGGCTTGCTTAATAGGTATTCTTTTGAAGAACTATGTAATACTATTCTTACTCAATATGATAAACGTCAGATCTATTCATTATGTGTTTTAGACTTGGATTATTTTAAAAATATTAATGATAGTTGTGGACATAAATCAGGAGATTTAGTTTTAAAAGAGCTTGCAGGCATTATGAAATCTACTTTACGAGAGCAAGATTACCTGTCTCGAATTGGGGGAGATGAATTTACTATTATTTTAAGCAATTGTAATGAACAAAATGCTGCTATAATAATGCAAAAAATTATTGATAATATTTCAAATTATAGATTTTCTTATAATAATACCCGTTATAGCCTGGGATGCAGTATAGGAGTCACAGAGATTCGCTGTGATGATACCAGCTGTTCTGAGGTATTTAAACGAGCAGATACAGGTTGTTATCAAGCAAAAAATTCGGGTCGAAATAAAGTGGTGCTCTACTCATTTCCAGACTAGTGACACTAATTTTACATTTATATATACAGAACTACTTCTATGCTCAGTCCTTTTATCCATCTGAATTTACACACTGAATATTCTATTGTAGATGGAATTGTTAGATTAAAAAAACTCACTAAGAAATTAACTGATTTAGCAATGCCTGCGGTGGCAATTACCGATCAGGGTAATTTGTTTGCTACCGTTAAATTATTTAATCAATGTATTAGTGCGGGAATTAAGCCCATAATTGGTGCAGATGTGTGGGTTAAAAGTGATAGCCATTCTGGCTTTCGTGTGATTTTATTATGTAAAAACA
This sequence comes from Pseudomonadota bacterium, assembly GCA_045047105.1. GTDB lineage: Bacteria > Pseudomonadota > Gammaproteobacteria > GRL18 > GRL18 > JADGAU01. The sequence goes on from JASFYQ010000082.1 coordinate 24,482, forward strand.
ATCAAGGCTATCTGAACTTAAAAAAACTACTATCTAACTCATACCTAACCGGGCAAGATCAAAATAAAGCGATTATTAGTCAGCCGCAATTATTTGAATTAGCCGATGGTTTAATTATTTTATTAGGTAAAGAAAGCTCTCTCGGAGAGCATTTATTAAAACAGCAACCTGAACTACTAGAACAAGTTGTAAACGATTATATTAACGCTTTTTCAAGGGACAATATCTATCTTGAGATTCAGCGTACCGAACGAGAAAATGATGAAACCTTTGTTCATCTGTCCACCGAGCTGGCAATAAAACAGAAACTGGCCGTAGTGGCAACTAATGCAGTACGTTTTTTAGAAGGTGGAGAAGGAAAACAAAGCGACTTTTTAGCACATGATACACGTGTTTGTGTAAACCAGGGTTATGTTCTGGCGGATAAACGTAGACCTAAGAATTATTCAGAGCAGCAATATTTGCGTTCCAGTGAGGAAATGCAGGAATTATTCAAAGATATTCCTGAAGCTTTAAGCAATACCTTAGAAATTGCCAAACGTTGTAATGTTACCCTGCAATTAGGAAAAAATTATCTACCTGATTTTCCTATCCCTGATGGTTTGACCATGGATGATTATTTTCGCCAACTATCACATAAGGGGCTGGAAGATCGCTTAAAAATATTATTGGATGATTCAGCAGAAGATTATCCGCAGCAAAAACAAGTTTATATTGACCGTTTAGATGTTGAACTGGATGTTATTATCCAGATGGGGTTCCCTGGTTACTTTTTAATTGTTGCAGACTTTATTCACTGGTCAAAAGAAAACCATGTTCCAGTTGGTCCGGGACGTGGTTCTGGTGCGGGTTCTTTGGTTGCCTATGCTTTAACTATTACCGATCTGGACCCGCTGGAATATGATTTATTATTTGAACGTTTTTTAAATCCAGAACGGGTTTCCATGCCTGATTTTGATATTGATTTTTGTACCGATGGTCGTGATAGAGTTATTGAATATGTAGCTCAAACTTATGGAAAGGATCGTGTTTCACAAATTATTACCTACGGAAGTATGGCGGCAAAAGCTGCAATTCGTGATGTAGGCAGAGTACAGGGACAGGGTTATGGTTTTGTTGATTCAATTGCCAAACTTATTCCTATGGATATTGGCATTACCATCAGTAAAGCTATGCAGCAAGAAGAAGAATTACAACAACGCTATGATGATGAAGAGGAAGTACGAGAACTGATTGATATGGCCTTGTCTCTAGAAGGCATCACCCGTAATGTAGGTAAACATGCAGGTGGAGTAGTTATTTCACCCAGTGATATTAATGATTTTTCTCCCGTTTATTGTGAAGCCGATGGCAGTAATCTGGTAACACAATTTGATAAGGATGATGTTGAAGCTGTTGGTCTGGTAAAGTTTGACTTTTTAGGCCTGAAAACACTGACAGTGATTGATTGTGCATTACAGATGATCAATGAACAACAAAAAACTCAGAATAAAAGTGATATTGATATCACCGTCGTTGATCTAGAAGATAGAAAAGCGTTTGAAACGCTAAAAGCCAGTGATACTACTGCGGTATTTCAACTGGAATCACGCGGAATGAAAGAGCTGATAGAAAAGTTACAGCCCGATTGTTTTGAAGATATTGTGGCATTGGTTGCCCTATATCGTCCTGGTCCATTGCAGTCAGGCATGGTGGATGATTTTATCGAACGTAAACACGGCAGACAAAAGGTAGAATATCCGCACCCTTCATTAGAAACTATATTACAGCCCACCTATGGCACTATCCTGTATCAGGAACAGGTGATGCAAATTTCGCAGGTATTGGCTGGCTACTCTCTGGGGGGTGCTGATCTATTACGACGCGCGATGGGCAAGAAGAAACCAGAGGTCATGGCGCAGCAACGTTCGATTTTTGAACAGGGTGCGGTTGATAATAATGTAGACAAAGATGTTGCTACCCATATTTTTGACCAAATGGAAAAATTCGCAGCCTATGGTTTTAATAAATCACACTCTGCTGCATATGCTCTGGTTTCTTATCAAACCCTGTGGTTAAAAACCTATTTTCGCGCTCCGTTTATGGCTTCTGTTTTATCTGCCGATATGGATAAAACAGAAAAAATAGTACTGGTGATTGAAGAATGTCGTGAAGCAAATGTTATTGTTGCCGTGCCAGATGTAAATAGCTCTCAGTATCGTTTTACAGTGACTATGGAACAAGTCATAGTGTATGGCCTGGGGGCAATAAAAGGAGTAGGCGAGGGAGCAATCGAAAGTATTGTTGAGCAACGCGAAAATGGAAAATATCTGGACTTCCAAGATTTTTGTAATCGTATTGACTTGCGCAGAGTTAATCGTAGAGTATTAGAAACACTGGTGAAAGCAGGTGCTTTAGATAATTTAGGTAATTCAGGAAATATTAAAAATAACCGTGCAACTATTTTTGAAGCGATACCTGAAACCATTAAAGCAGCAGAACAATTTAAACATGCCAGCCAAAGTGGTCAAACTGACCTATTTGGTGATTCACTTTTTGCCGATTCGGATCAACATTCCATTGTTTTTAAGCAAAGGCCTGAGTGGGATGAACTGCAGCGTTTAACCTATGAAAAAGATGCTCTGGGTTTATTTTTATCTGGCCATCCGATTGACCAGTTTTTACCCGAGTTAAAACAAATTACCACCCATCGTATTAGTGAGTTGAATCCAGAGAAAAAACACCATGTGGTTATTTGTGGTTTATTAATTAATAACCGGGTAATGACTACCAAAAAAGGCAAAAAAATGGCAATTCTAACCCTGGATGATCGCAGTGGTCGCCAGGAGATCCCCTTATTTGCTGAGATGTTTGAGCAGTACAAAGATTTATTAATGGTGGATAGTATTTTAATTATTGCGGGAGAGTTATGCATTGATAATTATTCACAACGTTCACGCTTAAATGTTGAATATCTCTATAATATGGATGAAGCCAGAAATCGTTATGCTAAACGAATTGAGCTAGACTTTAATTATCAAACCATGCCTGCAGATTTTAATAATTCCTTTGTCGAATTGCTCAGGCCGTATCAAAATCCAGAGGCTTGTAAGATTTTAATAAACTATCAAAATAAGCAGGCAAAATGTAAAGTAGTGTTAGGCAACCAATATAATATCAGTCTGTCTAAAGAAAGCCTGGATAAACTCAATAATTATTGTGACAAAATAAAGCTTATATATTAGCTTTATATACCCAGTAAATTGAGTAGCCATGGCAATATAATAGCAGATGTGAATGCAGATAAGGCCATTGCCAGCCCAGAAAAGGCGCCCATTTCCGGGCTAACCTGAAATGCGCGAGCAGTGCCTATCCCATGTGCTGTAATACCTATTGCAATACCTTTAATGCTATCCTCTTTGATATGCATTAAATCAAAAAGCCTAGTGCCAATAGAGGCGCCAATAATGCCTGTTACTACAACCAATACGGCGGTTAATGAAGGCAGTCCACCAATTTGTTCTGAAATTCCCATTGCTACAGGAGCCGTAACCGATTTTGGAGCCAGTGATAATTGTGTTTGTACACTCGCGCCCAAGAGCCATGAAATACCTATAGAGCTCAAGGCCCCAATAGTGACCCCTGAAAGCAGCGCAATTAATACCGGCAACCATAACTTTTTTAACTTAGCGAATTGTTGATATAGTGGTATGGCTAAAGCAACAATTGCTGGCCCAAGTAAAAAATGTACAAACTGTCCTCCTTCAAAATAAGCTTCATAAGATGTATCGGTAAGTAATAAAAACAGGATTAAAAATCCTACTGAGATAATGACCGGATTTAAGAGTGGATTAGCATTGCTATAAATATAAAGTCGATATGCAAGGCTATAGGCAACCATAGTTATAGTCAGTCCAAATAATGGAGAAGCGGAAAGGTAAACCCAAATAGTTGTTAAATCAGATTCAATCATTTTTTTGCTCTCTTGCAGTAGTTTTCTTTTTAGAAATTATACGATTAACTGCATTCATAATAGCAGCAGTTGCAGCCATGGTTATAATGGTACTGAGCAGCAAAGTAATACTGATAGCTAACCACTCATTAGCTATGCGTTCAAAATGCACTATCATGCCAACACCTGCGGGCACAAATAATAAAGATAAATGGCTTAATAATGCAGTGGAGGCACAATCCAAAGATTCACTTGATTGTTTGCGTAGTAATAGGGTTAGGAATAACATTATCATTCCAAGTACCGGTCCTGGTATAGATATCTGTAGTAATCGTACGGTTATTTCCCCTACAAGCTGGTATATAAGTAGTATTGTTATTCCATTTAAAAAATTCATAACAAGTAAGCCTTTAATTTACAATTATCTATTTTATTTTTTTCGGTAACCCAGCCGGGTGGATAGCTTATCGGCAGCTTCAACAACTATGGGGATCCAATCATCCTGACGTCTTTCTATTGGTGCTGAAACAGAAAGACCCGCAACAATTTTTCCAGATGAATTGCGTACCAGTACACCAATACAGCCAACACCTATTTCTGCTTCTTCATTATCAAAGGTATAACCTTGTTTAAATGCTGTTTTCAGTTCGGCCTTGAAGGGTTCTATCTTGGTTAGCGTATTTTTTGTAAAACCAGGAAGTCCGGTACGTTTTACATAAGCATCAATTGATTTTTCACCTTCATTAGCTAACATTAACTTGCCCACAGCTGTTACATGTAGTGGGGCATGGCTACCAATCACCTGCTCTACTCGCATAATACGGTTGGCTATAGCACGTTCAACATAAACAACCTGATCGCCTTTACGTATAGTCAGGTTGGCAGTTTCTCCCAGCTCATCTCTGAGGTTTTGTAAAATCTCCAGAGCTTCTTCTTTTACATCCAGTCGTGAATTTACTCCACAGCCCAGTTCCATCAATTTATAACCTAAACGGTAATATCCTGTTTCATTTCGCTCAACGAAACCTTGTTCAATCAATGAAGCAAGAATGCGATGCGCTGTGGCTGGATGAAGATCCGTATCAGCGGATAAAAACTTAAGGCTGGCTGAATCATCATATCTGGAAATAGCATCGAGTAGTTTAGCCATACGGTCAATAACTTGAATAGAAGAGGATTTTTTAGTCATATTTCACCATGCAAAATCTATTTTGCTTTACAAAATTTAATAATTAGATATTATTATCGCATTATGAATCAAATATCACAATGTAAAATTTAATTTCTCATTTTGATATCTGCTCAAAAGTAAAATTAATTCTAGGTGAGGCAGACGTAAATTAGGGAACGCTACACTATTTTTAGGATTTATTTTTATATTTTATTTTTTAGGAGTTAAGTTATGTCTGAATACCTTAAAGTGGGTGATTTACAAATTGCCTCAGTTCTTCATGAGCTGATTTCAAATGAAGTTCTTCCAGGAACTTCTATTTCATCTAAGCAATTTTGGTCTGGCCTGGAGAAAATAGTGTCTACTTTGGCACCAAAAAATAGGGCTTTGCTTAAAAAACGTGATGATATTCAGGCAAAACTGGATGATTGGTATCGGGCTCAACAAGGCAAGAGCTGGGACATGCCAAGATATAAAAATTTTCTTAATGAAATTGGTTATTTAATGCCAGAAGTAGAAGATTTTGGGATTACTACAGCAAATACGGATCAGGAAATTTCTGAAATATCCGGCCCGCAATTAGTCGTTCCCTTAATGAATGCTCGTTTTGCATTGAATGCAACAAATGCCCGATGGGGAAGTTTGTATGATGCGCTATATGGTACTAATGTTATTGCTGATGAGGGAGAATTATCCAAACAGGGTAATTACAATGCCTTGCGTGGAGCAGAAGTAATAAAACAGGCAGCTGCTTTTTTAGATAAGGCAACGCCTTTATCTCGGGGACAACATGCAGATGTTAGCGCCTATACTATGGAGGCTGAGGTATTAACCATGACTCTAAAAGATGGCTCTAGCACCACTCTTGCTGACCAGACGCAGTTTGTGGCCTATCAGGGAGCCGCTCCAATGCAATCCATTTTGCTTTGTAATAATGGCCTGCATATAGAAATCCAGATAGATCGTGAGCACCAAATTGGCTCTTGTTCACCTGCGGGTGTAAAAGATGTGCTATTGGAGTCTGCTCTTACTACTATTCAAGATTGTGAAGATTCAATCGCAGCGGTAGATGCAGAAGATAAAACTGCGGTATATCGTAACTGGCTTGGGTTGATGAATGGTCAACTTGAGGATAGTTTTGAGAAAGCGGGTAAAACCATTACCCGCACTTTAAATTCTGATCGTAGTTATACTGCCATAGACGGAAGTGATTATATTTTAACAGGGCGTAGTCTATTGTTAATTCGTAATGTGGGGCATTTAATGACTACTAATGCGGTACTGGACAAAGAGGGAAATGAAATACCCGAAGGTATTCTGGATGCTCTGGTAACTACTACTTGTGCAATCCATGATTTTAATAAAAAAGGAATTAATGCCAATAGTAAAAAAGGCAGTATTTATATTGTAAAACCTAAAATGCATGGCCCCGAAGAAGTGGCTTTTGCTAATGAGTTATTTGATAGCGTGGAAGATGTTCTAAAATTACCTAGAAATACCATGAAAATTGGTGTTATGGATGAAGAACGTCGTACTACGGTTAATCTTAAACAATGTATTAAAGAAGTATCCGAGCGTTTGGTTTTTATTAATACCGGGTTTCTGGATCGCACCGGTGATGAAATTCATACCAGTATGGAAGCCGGGCCTTTTCTGCCCAAAGAAGAAATTAAAGCGCAGCCCTGGATTGGTGCATATGAAAACTGGAATGTTGATATTGGGCTGAAATGCGGGCTGCCAGGACATGCACAAATTGGTAAAGGCATGTGGCCAAAACCCGATGAAATGGCACAAATGATGGAACTTAAAATAAGCCACCCACAGGCGGGTGCAAACTGTGCCTGGGTTCCATCACCTACAGCAGCAACATTACATGCTATGCACTATCATCAGGTAAAAGTGGCAAGTCTGCAACAGCAAATAGCCAAACGTGACTGTGCCGATGTGGACGATATTTTGACTATTCCTTTATTACACGATAAACAATTAAGCCCCGAACAAATTCAGACTGAACTGAATAATAATGTACAAAGCATTCTTGGTTATGTAGTACGTTGGATTGATCAAGGCGTAGGCTGTTCTAAAGTACCCGATGTTAACGATATTGGTCTTATGGAAGATCGCGCCACGCTGCGAATTTCAAGTCAGCACATTGCTAATTGGTTACATCACCATATTTGCGGTGAAGCACAGGTTATGCAAACATTAAAATCCATGGCAGCAGTGGTTGATAAACAAAATGCGGGTGATGCCAATTATTCTGCTATGGCCGCTGATCTGGACAATAGCGTAGCCTTTAAAGCAGCCTGTGACCTCATTTTTAAAGGATGCTCACAGCCCAATGGTTATACCGAACCCTTATTACATAGCTATCGTGTAATTGCTAAAAATAAATCTACTCTTTAAATTAAAATATACTGGAGACAAAAATGTTAAATATTAAACGCTTATCTTTAGAAGACTCTCAAAAATTAATTACCGGTGCTAAACTTAAAGCAGCTGAAATTGGAATTCCAATGTGTATTGCTATAGTGGATGAGGGGGGCAACTTAATTGCCTTTGAACGCATGGACGGTGGTAAAATCACCAGTGCTATTGTGGCACAAGATAAAGCTTTTACCGCAGCAGGAGCTAAAAAAGCAACCCATGAATACAATGCGGCCTGTGTACCGGGTAATCTGGTTTTTGGTATTCATACCGCTATTGGCGGGCGTTTGTGTATAGTAGGTGGTGGTTTACCCGTATTAGTTGATGGTGATGTAGTGGGTGGTATAGGCCTTAGTTCGGGTACTCCTCAACAAGATATGGAATGTGCGCAGGCTGGTATAGACTACCTTATGGCTAA
>JASFYQ010000083.1:0-9636 GCA_045047105.1 Pseudomonadota bacterium
GATCATCTTCTTCCGGATCATTTTCATCAACTATAGGCTTGCCTAACTTATCAAAGCCCGCTTGAATTAACTCATAGGTTTTATCAATATCTTCCTTCACTTTGCCATTTAAAACACCTATTGCTTCCAGTATATCTTTTGCTTCTTTAAATCCTTGCTCTACACCCTCACGAGCTTGTTCTAACAACGATTGTTTTTCTTCATCATCACCAGCACGAGCAATACCCATTTCAATAAAGCCTAATATTCGACCTGCAACTTTATCTGGCGTAAAATCATCACTATTTAAACCTTTTAGTTCAATACCCTCTTGTTTAAATCGCTCTTCAAGCTTTCCTACCAATTCAGTTTGAAGAATTTTTTGGGTTTTATCTACAGAAAGAATACCGGATGATGAATCTAGGCCTTGTAAGGGTGAATTTTTATCTTGCCCCCCCATTGCTCCTAACTTCCTAGAAGCTAATGGATCCTGAAAAAGTATATTGGCAGCATCAACCTGCAATTTATCAACGCTTATCATTTCATCACCTACATTAAACTTGTTTTTTGCGTGAAGTTTATATTATATTAGCGTCTCTTACTTTAATTTCTTTATGTTCAATGCCATAATATTCTAAAGTAATTTTAACTTATGCCGATAGCCTGTGCTATAAGGCTTTTGTAAAAGGAAACTCATGTCATTTAAAGTAACTATTCATTCAAATCAAATAAGCTTTCAGGTTGAAGCAAACGAAAATATTATAGATGCCGCACTCAATCAGGGAATAAACCTTCCCTATGGTTGTAGAAATGGTTTTTGTGGTGCATGTAAAGGTGAAGTACTAAGTGGGCAGATTAGCTATCCAGAACAACCAAAATCACTATCCGATGAAGAAATGGAGCAAAACATAGCCTTTTTTTGCAGCTGTGTAGCAGAAAGTGATCTTGAAATTGATATTGAAATAATTGAAGAAGTCAGTTCAATTGAAATTAAAACCATGCCCTGTCGTATCCACTCATTGGAAAAAATATCTTCTGATGTCATGTTTATGTCACTCAAATTACCAGCGGAAGAAAGATTACAATTTTTACCCGGCCAATACATTGATATATTACTGGTTGATGGCAAAAGACGCAGTTTTTCCCTAGCAAACCCTCCACATAAAGATGAATTTTTAGAACTCCACCTTCGTCATGTACCCGGTGGAATTTTTACCGATCAAGTTTTTTCTTCAATGAAGGAAATGGACATCCTCCGTATAGAAGGCCCTCATGGTAGTTTTTTCTTTAAGGAGCAATCACAACGCCCGATGATTTTTATGGCTGGAGGAACAGGCTTTGCACCAATCAAAGCAATTGTTGAACATCTGATTGCTGAAAAAATTGATCGCCCTGTTTATATTTATTGGGGAGCAAGAAACCAGCCTGATCTATATATGGATCAACTGGCAAAACAATGGCAACTGGATTACCCAAATATTAGTTATATTCCAGTTCTTTCAGATGCTGAAAATGATCACCATTGGGAAGGTAAAAAAGGTTTTGTCCATCAGGTTATTTGTGATGATTTTGACGATTTATCGGCATACGATGTTTATGCTTGTGGCCCGCCAATTATGATAAGCTCAGCACAAACAGCATTCAAAGACAAAAACATGGATGAAGAACACTTCTACTTTGACTCCTTTGATTATGCAGAAACAGGCGATTAAAGCTTAATTCTTTATCAAATCATGAATAACACTTTTTTTATGATAGTCTTTCATAGTTAAATAAGCTTGAAAACCTTTAAGCATTTGTGGAAGCAATGCTTGGGGGTTTTGACTTACCGCCTCTTCTGGCATTTTTCCAAGCCACGAAGCAATATAGTTTCTTTTACCATTTAAGGTTTTGCCTTTAAACACACCTAAAACATAACCCTGAAAATCTTCCCCGTCTTCCGCTATTAAGCCATAACTCTTAGACTGTTTCAAAAGCATTATCACAGATGATTTAATAGAATCTATTGCTGGCATGGTCACTTCAACTTGATCAAAAACCTTACCAATTTTTACCACTGAGTCATTTCGTGTTTCACTAATTTTCACTGCATTTAATTCATCTTTGGTAAATGAATGTACAGCAAAGGCTTTCTCTCCAGCAATTAATACTTTGGGCATAATCTATATCTCATAAAAATAAAATTATTTTATCATATAAAGAATGTGTTGATTAAATTAAATTGCTAAAATACAAACTAATTTAGGAGGAGCTATGAAAGGAATTATTCTTGCAGGGGGATCAGGGACCCGGTTATACCCTGTGACCCAAACTATTTCCAAACAACTGATGCCGGTTTATGATAAGCCAATGATTTATTATCCATTAAGCACTTTAATGCTTTCTGGAATTACTGAAATATTGATTATTTCTACACCTCAAGATACCCCGTTATTTGAGCAATTACTTGGAAATGGCAATCAATGGGGTTTATCTATTAAATATGCCGTACAAAAATCACCTGATGGGCTAGCACAGGCTTTTATTATTGGTGAATCCTTTATTGGAGATGATCATTGTGCACTCATATTAGGTGATAATATTTTTTATGGGGACAGCTTTGTAAGCATGCTAACAGATGCAGTTAAAACTCAAGATGGAGCTACTGTTTTTGCCTATAGAGTACAGGATCCTGAACGTTATGGTGTAGTTGAATTTGATCAACAGGGCACAGCTATTTCCTTAGAGGAAAAACCTCAAAACCCCAAATCAAAGTACGCCGTAACGGGCTTATATTTTTATGACAACCAGGTTATTGATTTTGCAAAACATCTAACGCCATCACCACGAGGTGAACTGGAAATTACCGATATCAATAAATTATACCTACAGCAGCAGCAATTACAGGTACAGACCTTAGGACGTGGAACAGCCTGGTTAGATACAGGAACCCATGATTCACTATTAACAGCCTCCAGCTTTATTGCTACCATTGAACAACGCCAGGGACTTAAAATTGCCTGTCCTGAAGAGATTGCCTATCGTGAAGGATATATTAACAAAGAAGATGTAATCAAACTAGCTGAGCCTTTAAAGAAAAATAACTATGGGCAATATTTATTGAATATTGTTACTGAATAGTAGAAGCTAATATGCTATTCAAACAAAATACAAAAAATTTAGATTAAAAAGAGAAACTAATGAAAATAATTGAAACTCCTCTAAACGATGTCGTTATTCTTGAACCTAAAATATTTGGTGATGATAGAGGCTTCTTTTTTGAAAACTTTAATTTAAAAAAATTTCAGGAATTGACTGGAGTAACCGACGATTTTGTTCAGGATAACCATTCAAAATCACAACAATCGGTATTACGTGGACTACATTATCAAACCCGGCAAACTCAGGGTAAACTGGTTAGAGTTATTGAAGGTGAGATCTATGATGTCGCTGTTGATATAAGAGAAAATTCTTCCACTTTTGGGCAAACCTTTGGCTTATTATTAAATGCCAAAACCCATCAACAACTATGGGTTCCCAAAGGATTTGCCCATGGCTTTGTAGTAACATCAGAAACAGCCCAGGTGTTATACAAAACAACCGATTATTATGCTCCTGAATATGAGCAATCTATTCTCTGGAATGATAAAGACTTAAATATTCAGTGGCCTTTAGCAGGAAAAGAGCCTTTATTGTCAGCAAAAGATAAACAGGGGAAACGCTTTAAGGATGCAGAATATTTATAATTCTTCTACTTTAAGCTAGATAGAAAGATCAGTTGAACCTACTGCTGTATCTGCAGTAAATCTTCATCACTATTAATATTAATAAAAGCCCTGGCTTGCTCTGAAAAATCAACCAATTGGGTATGGTTTTCAGACAACCACTGGCCCAGCTTTCGCCCATCATTATCTAAAAATAGCTTTAAATCCTTTTTTAAGGACTGGTGAATTAGACTATAGGTTGGCTGGCGATATCGACCATCATAAACCGTTGCTAATTTAGTTTTGCTTTCCTTCACTGCTGATAACATTTTCTGGCATAAGTCATTTGGCAGAAAAGGCCCGTCACAGGGAGCAACCAATAAAAAAGTATCCTCTTTAATATATTTAAGCCCCTCATAAATACCCGCCAGGGGACCTCTAAAATCCAGATATTCATCAGCCAAAACAATATTATGTATCTGCTGGTATTGTTTTAAATTTTGATTGGCACTAATAATTAATTCATCCACTTGATTAATTAAGGTGTTTTTTACCGTTTCAATCATTGGCCTGCCATTCAGTAATACCAGCCCTTTATCCTGATACGCCATTCGGCTTGAACGCCCACCAGAAAGAATTAACCCTGTAACATAAAAATCTTCCATCTATTAACAAACTCATCTATAAATATACGTTAAACAAAAAACTGATTATAATATCATTCGAAAACATAAAAAAGTTAAATAAAAAATATTAAAGAGAAAATATGATTACATATTACGGTTACAAAAATTGTGGCACCTCAAAAAAAGGTGAGAAATTTCTTATTCAACATAATCTAGATTATGAGTTTATTGATATCACTCTCAACCCTCCCTCTCGAGAAAAACTACAACAAATTATTTCCCAATCAGGCAAGCCCATTAATAAATTTTTTAATACCAGTGGTGTTCTATACCGTGAGATGCAGTTAAAAAACACCATTAAAACGCTCACTGATGAAGCCATGATAAATTTATTAAGCCAACATGGAAAACTTATCAAACGCCCGCTACTAAGTGATGGAACAAAAAGTAGTGTTGCCTTTAATGAACAAGAATTTACAGAAATCTGGTTATAAAAAATGCCCTCCTCCTCATATAATGCAAAAGATATTGAAGTCCTAAATGGTTTAGAGCCTGTGCAAAAACGCCCTGGTATGTATACCCAGACTGAGCGCCCTAACCATATGGCACAAGAAGTCATAGACAATAGTGTAGATGAGGCCGTAGCAGGATATGCCCGACGTATTGATGTTATCTTGCACAAGGATGACTCGCTCACAGTAAAAGATGATGGACGAGGAATGCCCGTTGATATCCACCCGGAGGAAAAAATTCCAGGAGTGGAGTTAATTATGACCCGCTTACATGCGGGTGGTAAATTTAATAATGATAATTACCAGTTTTCAGGTGGTCTGCACGGAGTGGGAATTTCTGTGGTAAATGCCTTGTCTAAAAAACTGGACTTATGGATAAGACGTGATGGTCAGGAATATAGCATGTCTTTTGCAGCAGGAAACAAACAACAAGAGCTGCATATTATTGGCACAGTAGGCAAGCGTAATAATGGAACCACGGTACGGTTCTGGCCAGATGAACAATATTTTGACAGCATTAAATTTTCTCTGATTAAACTAAAACATGCACTTCGAGCAAAAGCGGTATTATGCCCCGGTTTAGAAATAAATTTCAGCAATGAACAAAATGGTGAGAAAGAACATTGGCAATATGACAACGGCCTGAATGATTATTTATTAAATGAACTTAATGCTCAGGAAACATTACCTGAAGAGCCTTTTTTAGGTGATTTTAGCGGCAATAACGAACATGTTGAATGGGCTGTTTTATGGTTGCAAGAAGGAGGGGTTGGTTCGCACGCTGTCACCGAAAGTTATGCCAACCTAATTCCAACACCCATGGGTGGGACCCATGTAAATGGTTTGCGCACAGGTTTAACCGATGCTATCCGTGAATTTTGTGACTTTAGAAATCTGCTTCCCCGTGGTATTAAAATATCCCCCGAAGATGTTTGGGATAATTGCTGTTATATTTTATCAACCAAATTAAACGATCCACAGTTTTCTGGCCAAACCAAAGAGCGCCTATCTTCACGCTCCTGTGCAGCGTTTATCTCTGGAGTAGTTAAAGATGCATTTGGCTTATGGTTAAGCCAAAATGTTGATTTAGGCGAACAACTGGCAGAGAAGATTATAAATAAAGCAGGTCAGCGTATCCGGGCAGGTAAAAAAGTTGCACGGAAAAAAATTACTCAGGGCCCTGCTCTGCCGGGAAAACTAGCAGATTGTGTCTCATCTGATGTTACCCAGACCGAGCTATTTTTAGTTGAAGGGGATTCAGCTGGAGGTTCAGCCAAACAGGCTAGAGATAAAAACTTCCAGGCGATTATGCCACTACGAGGAAAAATTCTAAATACATGGGAAGTAGAATCCAGTCAAGTTTTATCTTCTCAAGAAGTACATGATATATCAGTTGCTATAGGGGTAGATCCCGGCAGTGAAAACATCCAGGAATTACGCTATGGTAAAGTTTGCATTCTAGCCGATGCCGACTCCGATGGGCTGCATATTGCCACATTATTATGTGCCTTATTTGTTAAACACTTTATGCCCCTGGTACAACAAGGCCATATTTATGTTGCTATGCCCCCCTTATACCGTATAGATGTAGGTAAAAAGGTATTTTATGCTCTGGATGATTCAGAAAAGCAGGGGGTTATAGACCGCATTGCAGCAGAAAAATTACGTGGCAAAGTAAATGTACAACGCTTTAAGGGCTTAGGTGAAATGAATCCTCTGCAATTAAGAGAGACGACCATATCACCCGATACACGTCGATTAGTTAGATTAACTATTGAAGAAAATGATCAAACCATGCAATTAATGGATATGTTGTTATCCAAAAAACGGGCATCAGATAGAAAAGCCTGGTTAGAAATTAATGGTGATAATGCCGATGTTTAACAACTAAAACAAATAACTTTATTATGAGTAATAAATTTATTCGACGAGCTATTGAGCTGGCTAAACACTCTATTGATTCAGGTGGAGGCCCTTTTGCTGCGGTTATTGTGAAACAGGGAAAAATTATTGGCGAAGGTTTTAATCAGGTAACACAGAATAATGATCCCACTGCGCATGCAGAAATTATAGCTATTCGCCATGCCTGTAAAGAGCTATCAGACTATCAGCTCAAGGATTGTATCATATATACCTCCAGCGAACCCTGCCCCATGTGTTTATCTGCAATTTACTGGTCCCGCTTAACCCAGGTATATTATGCAAACTCATACCAACAGGCTCAATCAGCGGGTTTTGATGATCAATTTATCTTTGAAGAACTTGCCTTAGCGCATAAGCATAAAAAGATTAATATATCACAAATAGAATCTACAGAAGTTTTAGAGCAGGCCAGCAATATTTTTACTTTATGGAATAATAAAATCGATAAAAAAGAATATTAACTGATGGCTATACTTAAATCACACCTTTATTTAGAGCAGGAATATAGCCTACTGATTAACTATTTTAAATAGTCTAGTATACTGGTCTATATAAATAATTAATTTGGAGTATTCCATGTCAGAAGTAGTCGGTTCCTATGATGCAAAAACAAAGCTAGCAGAAATATTAAGGCGGGTTAATTCAGGTGAATCTTTTACTATAACCAATCGAGGCAAGCCAGTTGCTGATCTGATCCCCAGCCGTTCAGATAGAAGAATCAAGGCTGAATCTGCCATCAATAATATTTTAAAGGCAACAAAGCATCAAGTATCAGATGCTTTACTTGAGGAACTAAAGGAAGAAGGACGTAAATGACCGATTTTGTTCTTTATAATTTAAATTCTATGCGATGGCTTTTAGCCAGTAACAAAATGTCTGATCAAAATATTCTGAAAAGGTACTGGAAAGTCTGCGAGATGTTGATGCATTAGTACCTAATCTTTAGCATCTTGAAGCAATAAATGTTTTGATCGGTGCTGAAAAAAGAGCTGAAGTAAGTTTAGGGGAGATTGAGAGGTTTATTTCCCAATTGGAGAATTTACCCATTAATGTTGATCCATTAACCTAGAAAAAGCAGTTGGACTGTAACGAAAATGAATAAAGTGCTGAAGATTAAGGTTTTTCTGTACAATTTTGGATTTATTCGTAATCACCCTACGGGTGAATTCAAAATTGTACAGAAATCCTTAAAATTTAGTGCTTTAGGCATTTGCAGTAAGTTTAACTGCGTTTTCTAGGATTAGCAGCCCATCAAGCTTTTAGTCGAACTTTAGCTTTGTCTAGAGCGTATAATATCAGTAGTTATGATGCCTCATACCTTGAATTGGCAATGCGATCCGGACTCCCACTGGCTTCTTTAGATAAAAAATTGCTAAAAGTGGCTATAAAAACAGATGTGGAAATTTATAATCCCTGAATTCAAGTCATAAGTGCCTGTTTAAATTAAAGCCCACTTAGCTTCACTCAGTACATTTTAAACACTTTAAATAACATCCTAGCTAAATTGATCCAAACTAATCCGTATTAAAAATAAACTCCGCAAAGGGTTTAATATTTTTATCTACCGATGCCGCTTCAAGTGCATCCAGATATAAATCTCTGGTTTCTTGCTTTATAACAACCCATTTAAAGCCCCCTATAATAAATAAAAAGTTCATTAAGAATCGGGCAGTCCTGCCGTTTCCATCAAAAAACGGGTGTATATAACCAAAAAACAAATGTCCCAGAATTGCTTTTACAATAAAAGATTGTTCCTCACTTATACTCTCTTTTAGAGCAGTCATACAGTCCATAAGCTGTTCACTGGCTGGCGGCACATGCCTTGATTTTCTAATATAAATGGAACCTTTTCTATAACCAGAAAAATCCATTTCACTAACCAGACCCGCAGCTACACAGGGTTTAAATAAGGAGCTATACCATTGCGTTATGCCAATATCAATTAGATAATTAATATCTTCTTTGTTATAAGCCTGTATCAGTGATTCTTTCACACTATTAAATGCATCATAATAACCTCTTACTGCCAGTGCATTTTTTGCATTATTGTCCTGCTCAAGGGTGTCAGGCGAGCATTTACCCGTACTGACTTGTTGAATTAATTCAGGTGTTACAATATACCCTTCAATAGATAATGAGTTATAGGCATCATGAATATAAAGCTCATTAATCATTGCCAATGTTTGTTCAAGAGGTCTTGATAAAAAATTAAAATCTGGCTGATAATGTTCAAAGCCATTAATAATATCCTCGCGCATCTCCTGCCACATAATTCTTATTCTTTTTGCACTGGGAGCTTCTTTTTTCTCATTAGCCAAAATTATTGGAGCGACTACAAAAGGATTGCTTATCTTTATTTTTCCGAATATACCCATCATAATGGTTTCCAGTTTTTTACTTTCAACACGCATACCCAGAGTTTTATAGGCTCCAATTAACCTTCCTGCAGAGGCAGCATTTTTGGACTCCAGCAATGCCTCAACTACTTTTTCAAAATTTGCATTGGTTAATGCCACCTGCATGCTGACTGGATTTTTTCTAAATGAAGTGGGAGTTGATTTAACTATAGCCATTTCCAGTGGGTACACCTGAATTCCTTTATGCTTCACTAACTCTTCAGGTTTTGTCTTACTTTGTGTAATTAAAAGACTGCTATTGTTTGGAAGTCGGGTAAAATTTTCAGTTCCATTTTTAACAAATACAACAATTTGTGCAGGCATAGAATTATTACTGGTATGCAGATCCAGTGATGCTTCAGAACTTAGCCAGTAGTTATCTCCAAAACGATAAGACAGGTACTGGCTAATAAAAGACCAGATGGATTCATACCAGAGTGCTGATTCACCTGCTTTTTGCGCTGATAAGTCACCATCAAATAAATACCAGCCTTTAATAATTTTTTTTAAATACCCC
>JASFYQ010000084.1:0-26940 GCA_045047105.1 Pseudomonadota bacterium
AACCCAATGTTACATCAGGGTGACAATGGACGTGTCTTTGGATATGACAATGCACATGATTATCATCATAAACATTTTTTTGGAAATATATCTCCAGCTAGTTTAAATAAAGATTTTAAGATTTTACCAAAATATGACTTAATTCGGATTTCAAAAGAAAGCAATCCTGGACATGGAGTTCATAAAATTATTGAGTCTAGTTTGGGAAATCAAAAGATAGATTTTCGTGTTCAAATTTAATACAGGACTAATTAGATTGCCGAAAATTTTCTTCCTCAGCCTCCTCTCATGCAGGTGCTTTAAAATAATTTAATTTGTAGATAACTATTCTAAATCGTGTTGACCAAGCATTTTATTGTAAGTGCAAAATCAACTCTGTTATAGTGTGTTTTTAACTTAATGTATCTGCATCTTAACTATTCAAAACCATGCGACTATTACACACATCTGATTGGCATTTAGGTAAAAAGCTGGAAAGTTTTTCTCGCCTGAAAGAACAAAAAGCAGTAATGCAGGAAATTTGCGATATTGCAGATAAAAAACAGGTTGATGCTATTGTAGTTGCAGGAGATATCTTTGATACCTTTAATCCTCCCGTTGAAGCGATTGAGCTTTTTTATAAAACCGTACGCAAACTTTCTAATAATGGTTTAACACCCGTTATAGTGATTGCAGGGAACCACGATTCTCCCGATAGAATTGAGGCTCCCGATCCCCTGGCCCGTGAACTGGGCATTATTTTTTTAGGTTATCCAAATTCGGTAAAAACCAAATTTGAGCTGGAAAGTGGCTTAAGCCTTAGCCAGACGGCAGAGGGTTTTATTGAATTTACTCTGCCAAATAAAGAATTATTACGCATTATTACTACCCCCTACGCTAATGAGCAACGACTTAAATCTTTTTTAGGTATTGAAGATAAGGATCAAAAATTACGGGATATTTTACAACAGAAATGGCAGCAAACTGCGGATAAATATTGTGATAATAAGGGGGTAAATATTTTATTAACCCATCTCTTTGTCACTAAAAAAGGCCAGCCACAACAAAGCGAACCAGATGATGAAAAACCCATTTTGCATATTGGTGGTGCTCAGGCTATTTACTCCAGTGCCATTCCAAAGCAGATTCAATATACCGCTTTAGGCCATTTACATAAAAACCAGTTAATTGATCCTGACCGGGCACCCATTGTTTATTGTGGTACTCCCATTGCTTATAGTTTTTCAGAAACTAATCAAAAAAAATGTCTGGTCATTGTTGATATAAAAGCAGGAGAGCAGGCCAATTATGAGTTTATAGAGCTTTTAAAAGGTAAAAAACTATTACAACAAAAGTTTACTAGCATAAATGATTGCCTGCTTTGGTTAGAGCAGAACCAAAATACCTTGGTAGAAATTACGTTAGAAATGGCCAGTTACTTAACTGCCGATGAAAAAAAATCACTCTATGATGCCCACTCAGGCATAGTAAATATTATTCCCAGGGTGAATAAAAAATCTGAGCAAACTGATGACAATTCCAATAATATTAATCTAAACGATAATATCACCGACTTATTTAAACAGTATTTTGCCAGCAGACATGGTAATCAACAACCTAATGATGAATTAATTGATTTATTAAAAGAGATGATCGCATCATGATCCCACTAAAACTTACTATACAAGGCTTATATTCTTATACCAAAAGCCAGACAATTAATTTTGAGAATCTTACCGACTCTGCATTATTTGGTATTTTTGGCAGTGTAGGAAGTGGTAAATCAACCATTTTAGAAGCCATTAGTTATGCCTTATATGGTGAAACCGAACGACTGAATAAAAAAGATTCTCGCAGCTATAATATGATGAATCTAAAATCTCAGGAATTATTAATTGATTTTGAATTTTACACTGAGAATAAGGATACTACCTATCGATTTATTGTAACCGGAAAACGCAATAAAAAAAATTTTGATGAGGTAAAAAGTTTTGACAGAAGAGCCTTTGTTTGTAAACAGGGACAAGAGCAGCAGCCGACTACAAAAACAGCCGAAGAGATTATTGGTTTAAATTATAAAAACTTTAAACGCACCATTATTATTCCACAGGGTAAATTTAAAGACTTTTTAGAGTTACGCCCCACCGAAAGAACCGATATGCTCAAGGAGATATTTAATTTAGAGCGTTTTGATTTAGCTCCTAAATTAACTAAAATAAAGTCAGAAAACGAGCAGCAACTGCATACCCTAATTGGAAGAATGGAGCAGTTTCAAGAATTAAATTCCAGTATATTAAAAGATAAACAGCTGGAGCAAACGCAATTATTAATTCTCGATAAAGAACAACAGGCTCAATTAAAAAAACTGGAAGAGCAATATGCAGAGCTAAAAGAGCAGCAACACCTATTTAAGCAATTAGAACAATCTCAGGCTCAACTAAAGCAATTACAAATATCACAAAAACTTTTTGATAAACGCAAAACCGATTTAAGCAGTTATAGTTATTGTGATACACATTTTAAAGATCTGCTAAATTCTGAATACCTATTAAATAAAGAAGTTTCGCAAAAACAGCTCCAGCTTGCTAGCCTGGAAAAATCACTGCAATCAAACCTTACTTCATTAAACCAATTTAAACAGCAATTAAAGGAAATCCAGACCATTTATGATAAAAAAGATGTTCTAATAAATGAAGCACAAGAAATTGAAGTAATTATCCGTATAAGAGAACAAATAATTAACCAAGAGGCTTTAGCAAACAGAATAAAAAAAGGTGATATTGTTATCAGCGAGCAAAAACTGGAGCTGGAACAAACTCAGCTATTGATTAATGAAAAAAAATCCTCGCTAAAAGAACAAAAGCAAAATTTGGAAGATATATCCGAATTAAATAACATCAAAAATTTTTTGATTAAATTAAATGATCTTGAAAAACGAGTTAAAAACTCCTATCAACAGCTAAGAGATTATTCAGAGCAATTAAATTTTTCTACTGGCAAAATTAAAGATCAAGTAAAAGAACAATTTTATAATGAAAGCAATGAAATAATAATTGCTAATATTAATCAGGAGATTTGTTTTTTAACTGAAAATAGAAATAAACTAAATGAACAGCTTAATCACCTATTTGCCCAGCAGAAACTAAAGCAATGGGCGGATGATTTAAAAGATGGTGAAGACTGCCCCGTGTGTGGAGCAAAAGAGCACCCTCACATTCTAAATATGGATGATTTACAAAGTCAGCTAAGCATTCTTAAACAACAGGATAAAGCACTTGAACAACAAATAGTTATATTAAAGCAATCCATTAAGAATATTGAAAAAATGGACTTTGAAGTTAAAAACTTACAGCAGCTAATTGAAAAAGCAGGACATGAAAAAGATCAACAGCAGCAGCAATTATTAGATCATAAGGAGCGTTTTAAACCCAATAAAGAACAATATCCATCTTTAAATTCAATTGAAAAAGCGATTAAAAAGTTTCAGTCCAATCAGAAAAAAATAACCCAGAGTGAACAAGAACTTCATACTATTGAAACTCAGCGGTCTAAACTGCAAACAAATATTGATAAATATATCCGGGCCCATCAAAAATTTAAAGATCAATTTCTGGTTTTAGAAACCACCATTAAAAATGATAGTGATAATCTTGAATTATTCTCTCTTAATCATTTTGAAAATGAGGTGGATCAGGTTTTATTATTGATGGCAAAAAGCAAGCAGGAAGTTGCCAAAAAAGCCGTATTAGATTTTGAAAATACTAGCACAAAAATAGAGCAAATAACTTCAAAGCTTAATATCGAACAGGGACAGGAAAAAATTCTTAAAGAATTATTAAATGAAAAAAGTATAAGCATTAAAGCAATTAACTCTGAGCTACAGGAAAAATTACTCGCCTCCACTTACCAAGAAATGGAGCAGATAAAAACTATTCTAAAACGAAAAATAGATATTAATAGTGAAACCCAGGTTATTGCTGATTTTGAAGCTCAGCTGAGCTTAGCTATTTTGGAACTTGAAAAAATCCAGCAGTTGTGCAAAAATTTTGTTTTTGACGAACAACTATTTTTAGCTCTAAAACAACAAATAACAGAGCAACAGAGCACACTGAAAAAAACTAATGCAAATTTAATGCTGCTTAAAAATAATATCAAAAAACTACAGCTTGATCTGGCAACAAAAAAGCAATTGCAACAACAGTACCAGCAACTTGAAAAACGTCAGGAGAATATTAATACGCTTGCCAGGTTATTTAAAGGCCAGGGTTTTGTAAAATATATTTCTATCGTTTATTTACAAAACCTGTGCCATGCTGCCAACCTACGTTTTTTTAAAATGACCCAGCAACAATTACAGTTAGAAATTACCGAAAACCCATACTCTAATACTATGGATTTTCAGATCCGTGATTTTTTAAATGAAGGAAAAACGCGCAGCGTAAAAACCCTATCAGGTGGGCAAATGTTTCAGGCTTCTCTTTCTTTAGCTCTGGCATTAGCCGACAGCGTACAAAGCCAAATTAAAGCAGAGCGCAATTTTTTCTTTTTGGATGAAGGTTTTGGCTCGTTAGATAATGAATCGCTACATATTGTTTTTAAGGCCTTAAAATCACTAAAAGAAGAAAACCGAATTGTAGGGATTATTTCTCATGTGGAAAGCTTAAAACAGGAAATAGATGTACACCTGTTAGTTACCAAAGAAAATGAGCAAGGCAGCTCAATTGAATATTCCTGGGAATTATAAAACTATTACTGTACCTGCACTGTATTTTTTGATTTTATAGCAGAATAATAAGCTAATTTGGTGCTGGCATAATTGGATGCTGACTTAGCCACCCTACTTTGCTTGCCCGTTTTTAACCATTTTTTAATGCGTTTAACATCCCCCAGAGGACTGCGTTTACCAAATGAGTCCAGCATTACCATTACTATATCCTTATTACCTACTCGCG
Source organism: Pseudomonadota bacterium (assembly GCA_045047105.1). GTDB lineage: Bacteria > Pseudomonadota > Gammaproteobacteria > GRL18 > GRL18 > JADGAU01. The sequence continues at coordinate 4,932 of JASFYQ010000084.1, forward strand.
TAAGCATAACCAGACAACGCCCGGCAACATCTAAATACCCCGTTTTACTTAATTTCACATTTTTATCGCCACTGCGGATAAGACGATTGGTGTTAGTAAAACCTAAAATATAACGTGGTTTTTTAAAGCGAGCAGTATACACCTGCGTGGTCGAATATTTTTTAAGTAAGGGGTATTTTGCCGCAGCAATAACCATTTTAGCTAAATCAGCAGTAGTAGATACATTTTTATCAGATAAACCCGTTGAGTCTACAAAATGGGTATTTTTCATGCCCAGACTTTTCGCCTTTTTATTCATGGCTTTTACTATTGCTTTTACTCCGCCTGGATAATTACTTCCCAAAGCCGAGGCAGCTAGATTTTCTGATGACATTAAAGCAATACGCATTACATCGGCTCTGCTCAACTCCGAGCCAGTACGAATACGAGAGAAATAAAAATTAATAGCTCGACGGTCTGCTTTAGTAAAACGAATTTTTTGTTTCAATGATTGCTTGGCATCTAATACCACCATAGCAGTCATAAGTTTGGTAATAGATGCAATGGGCATAACTACTGATGAGTTTTTCTCATACAGGCTGGCAGCCGTTTTATAATCAAAAACAGCAGCACTAACTGAGGCCAGATTGATAGATTTCTTTTTAGTTGTTGTCTTGCCTTTACCTTGAACGGTAAAAGCTAAAAACAATAAAATAAAAATAATTAGGAAGTTTGTAATCGGGTAAAATTTGTTCATGTCTAAGTATAAAAAAATACGCTGTTTATTTCAAATAAAAAGTCACAAAGTTATTAAATCATTTTGTGGATAACTATGTGGATAAATTGCGTATAAAACACTTATTATTTTACAATTGAGCTCTTTGTTTATTTAAAACAATCTATTAATAATTTTTACACCAGGCAAATTTAAAGAAATATTATCAATCACTTACAGTGTAATTTACATTTTTTAATGCTTTATTATATACACAAAAAAAAATTAATAATAAAAAGTAGCAAAGATTTTTCATTTGTGGATAAACAACTACTTAGTGATATTTTATAATAATTATTTAATGAAATTACTATAAAGTGGGTATTTTGTATACTTACATATTAATCTACAATTTACTTACTATTGAAAATATAACATTAGTTATTATATCTTATGTAAATCACTTAGCATTAGGACATCACTTTATGGAATCATCACATACTGCCCAAACTTCTGATACTAGCGAATTAAATGACGATAAAAAGACCATCAGTCGTGCTTCAACAGCCGCAGCAGCCTCTTTATTAAATTTAACCTTATTGCCTGTTCTGGGCTTTATTTGGTTATTATTAATTAAAAGCAGAACCACAAAAAATAACATTGATTACTACCACGTTATGCTGGGTATAAAAATTAATCTGATTGCGGCGGCGACTCTATTTTCTGTAAGCGCATTAATTATTCTAAGTGGTGGATTGGATTCAGTTTATACCTGGATTTATGTTATTTTATATTTTACTTTAGTGCATACTCTATTTATTTTAACCGCGACCATATCAATGATTAAAGCATGGTCAGGAAAAAAATTAAGAGAATAAAACTTAACTAATTTCCTGTTATTTTTCTAATTCAATAATTCGATCGGTTTTAATGCTTTTAACTACTTCTAAATTGCTGAGATAGTCAGCAACAATAGTCGAAATAAGTAATCCCTGCTCACTGTCTACCACTACTTTGCTTTGCTTAAACTGCTGATAGCCATCTCCCCCTGCATACAAATAATCAGCAGTTGCTATACTATAGTTTTTTTGTAAATCCAATTTATTATTATTTATTATTACCTTAGTTACTCGCTGACCTGGCGCTTTGAGCTTAGAAAACTCAAAACTAAAACCTGCAATCTGCGGAAAACGCCCAGCATATTCTTCAATAGCTGAAACCCCATGTTCTAGAATTTCCAGTAATTTTTTTCCTGTTAACTGTACAACCACTGCGCGATTAGCAAAGGGTAATGCAGCAAGTACATCATGATTAGTGAGAGTACTATTTGCAGGATAGATTTTATCACTACGAATAGCTCCACCATTAATTAAAGCAAGGTCAGTTTTATAATATTGTTTGATAGCATCCGCAACTAAACTTGCAAAATTGGATTCAGCACTACGAAGTTGCCGGGCTTTAGCATCAAGTAAAATAGTAGTTTTTGCTAAAATTTTATCTTTTTCACTATTGAGCTGTAATGAATAGGATTTAAGGTATTGGCTTATTTCTGAGGAAGGCACGAGTGACTCCAGAGTACGGCTATTTGCTTCAGTAGAAATAAATTGCCAATTATATGAAACTGCATAGGGAGATTTTTTGAGTTTATTAAAATCCAGTTTAACCAGCCCCAGATATTGACCGTTAAAACCCGCTTTAAAAATTAAGGTATTATTTATTAATACACTGACAGGATAATGATCATGGCCTCCCATAATTAAATCAATACCCTTTACCTGTTTTGCTAATCGTTTATCCTGTTCTAAATTTAAATGTGTGAGTGCAACAATAATATCTACTGATTTACTTTTGAACTCTATAACTTTTTGTCTGGCAATACTTATAATATCTTCAATTTTTATATTTGCCTGAGCCTGGGACAAAAAAACTAATTGTGGAGTTATTAGCCCAAAAAACCCTATTTTTAAACCGTTAACTTCTGCTATAAATGTTTCCTGGCTATGGCGTAATAAGTCCCCATTTGTTTTTTTCAAATTACTTATTATCCAGGGAAAATTTGAGCCTGCAAATTGAGCCTGTGCATTTACTAAACCAAAATCAAATTCATGATTCCCCGGAACAGCAGCATCTACTTGCAATATATTAAGCGCATCTAGCATATGTTTGCCATGACTAAAACTCGAATACAAAGAGGGAGAAAATAAATCACCACCAAAACTCAATAATGCATTAGGGTATCTGTTTTTTTGTTTTTTTATGGCCTGATACAAAGCAGCCAGACCACCTTTACCATATCGTCCTTGAATATCATAAAAATCATTAAAGTGTAAAAAAACTATTTGATTTTTTGTCGAGTTATCAACTACCGTATTATCTGAAAAAATCAGGTTTGAGTATAAAAGAGTACTCAGTAGATAGAGAATACTAAAAATTCTAGAGGTCATAATTATTCACTTTATTTGAGCCTGTTTATATTTAAGCTATCAGGCTGATTTTATGCACTTTTTGCAGCTAAAAAGTTAACCCCATTTTGGGATTGCATTGTAGCACAAGGCTTTGCTTATTCACTTTTAAGATGTATCACTATCTATTTATTATCTCTCTGCTAAACTAGGCAATAAAGCAAATATTACTCTATAAAACACATACTAATAATAATTTATACACATTTTGTTTTTAAATCTTGATAAAATGTATTTTTATCTTATCTACATAAAGTCCCTTATATAATGAGAAGAATTAATTAAAATGAAAACTCCAGAACAGCTTAAAAAACAGGCTCTTGATTATCATAGCCAACCCCTTGCAGGAAAAATTGCAGTAGTCCCGACTAAACCCTGTGAACAGCAGGAAGATTTAGCGCTTGCTTATACTCCTGGAGTTGCTGCTCCAGTAAGAGAAATAGCGGAGGATCCAGAAAAAGCCTACCAATATACCATTAAAGGCAACCTTGTAGCTGTAATTACAGATGGTAGTGCCGTATTGGGTTTAGGTAATGTTGGAGCTTTAGCTGGCAAACCCGTAATGGAAGGAAAGGCAATACTATTTAAAAAATTTGCGGATGTAGATGTATTTGATATTGAAGTAAATGCCAAGGATGCAGATGATTTTATTCGAACCGTCGCAAATATTGCTCCAACCTTTGGTGGTATTAACCTGGAAGATATCGCAGCTCCTGATTGTTTTATTATTGAAAAAGCGTTAAAAGAACAATTAGATATTCCTGTTTTTCATGATGACCAACATGGCACGGCTATTATTATTGCAGCAGGTTTAATCAATGCAATACATTTGCAAGGCAAAAAGTTGGATGAGGTAAAAATTGTATGTGTTGGTGCGGGTTCTGCAGGTATTGCTTCTATGAATCTATTGATAGATTTAGGTGTAAGCAGAGAACAAATTAACATGGTTGACCGTACTGGCGTTATCCACGATGGCCGTGACAATCTAAATGAATACAAGCAGGCCTTCGCAACTACAACCAGCGATCGCAGTTTAGCAGACGCAATGTCTGGTGCAGATGTTGTTATTGGTGTTTCTGGCCCAGATATTATTTCAGCAGACATGGTTAAATCTATGGCTGAAAAACCCATATTATTTGCTCTATCCAATCCCGATCCAGAAGTTAACCCTGCAGTAGTTCATGAAGTAAGAGATGATGCAATTATGGCAACAGGTCGTTCTGACTACCCTAACCAGGTTAACAATGTATTAGGTTTTCCTTATATTTTCCGCGGAGCTCTAGATGTTAGAGCCAGTACTATTAATACTGAGATGAAAATTGCAGCAGTACATGCATTGGTTAATTTAGCCAGAGAACCAATACCCGCATCAGTATTAGAAAAGTATAATCTAGATAGTTTAGCCTTTGGTAAAGACTATATTATTCCTACCCCTTTTGATCCTCGTTTAAAAGAAAAAGTTTCTCAGGCTGTTGCACAGGCTGCTATAAAAAGTGGCGTAGCAAAATAAGCATTTTGGTGTGAGTTTTTGACTTACACCAAAACCACTTTTTAGTAAAAAATTATTTAACGAAGCTAACATACTGAAAAAACAGCAAATATTTTTTACCATGTATAAGTGTTTGAATTTTTTTTAGAATGCGTTACTATGTCTCTTAGATTTAATAAATACTTATTATTTGATAACTTTTTTTCAAAAGTTTTAGCTTTAAAGCCTATTCGTTTATAACTTTAAAACTAAAGATAAGAGGAGAGACAATATGCCCCATCAAAATCAAGAAATCGATCAAAACGACATTGACCCGCAAGAAACGGGAGAGTGGCTGGATGCCCTTAAAAGTGTTTTAGAAACTGATGGTGCAGAGCGAGCCCATTACATCATAGAAAAAATGATAGACAAGGTCAGACGCTCAGGTGTTCACCTTCCTCATTCATCAAACACCGCCTATGTAAATACAATTCCAACCCATATGGAACAGAAAATTCCAGGTAATGTTAGTATGGATCATCGTATTCGTACTTTTATTCGCTGGAATGCCGCTGCTATGGTAGTTAGAGCCAACCGTAAATCAGCCGAACTGGGTGGCCATATTGCCAGTTTTGCATCCGCTGCAACCTTATATGATACCGCCTTTAACTATTTCTTTAATGCGGGTACACACGAAAAAGCAGGTGATCTGGTTTATTTTCAGGGCCACTCTGCACCAGGCATGTATGCTAGGGCCTTTTTAGAAGGACGCTTAAGCGAAGAACAACTAAATAATTTCCGTCAGGAAGTGGATGGCAAGGGTTTATCCTCTTATCCTCACCCCTGGTTAATGCCTGATTTCTGGCAATTTCCAACTGTATCAATGGGACTAGGCCCTATTCAATCCATCTATCAGGCACGGTTTATGAAATACCTGCACGATCGCGGCTTATCGGATACCACAGGACGTAAAATCTGGGCATTCTTAGGTGATGGTGAAACAGATGAACCAGAATCTCTTGGATCTATTTCTCTGGCAGCCAGAGAAAAACTGGATAACTTAATTTGGATAATTAATTGTAATTTACAACGTCTTGATGGACCAGTACGTGGTAATGGTAAAATTATTCAAGAACTTGAAGCTACATTCCGAGGAGTAGGCTGGAAAGTTATTAAAGTAATGTGGGGAAGTTATTGGGATCCCTTACTGGCAAAAGATACCGATGGTTTATTAAAACGCCGTATGATGGAATGTGTTGATGGCGACTTCCAAAACTACAAATCTAAAGATGGAGCCTATGTACGGGAACACTTCTTTGGAAAATATCCAGAATTAAAAGCTATGGTATCTAATATGTCAGATGATGATATCTGGCGTTTAAATCGTGGCGGACATGATCCTCATAAAGTATATGCAGCTTATCATGAAGCAGCTAATACTGTTGGACAACCTGTAGTAGTACTAACCCATACCGTTAAAGGCTATGGCATGGGCTCTGCGGGTGAAGGACAGATGCGTACTCACTCACAGAAAAAACTGGATGAAAAAGAAATGATTGCCTATAAGGATCGTTTTAATATTCCTTTGAGTGATGAGCAAGCTGGACGTGCTGAATATTACCACCCTGGCAAAGACAGTGAAGAATATAAATATATGATGGCACAACGCGAGGCATTGGGTGGCTCTATGCCCTCCAGACAGCGCCTGGCAAAACCATTAGAAATACCTGAACTCTCTATATTTGAGCCCATTTTAAAAGGCTCAGGTGAACGTGAAATGTCTACCACCATGGCATTTGTACGTATTTTAACTCTGATAGCCCGAGATAAAAAAATAGGTAAATATGTTGTACCTATTGTACCGGATGAAGCGCGTACTTTTGGAATGGAAGGCATGTTCAGGCAATTAGGTATCTATTCTTCTGTCGGGCAACTATATACTCCTCAGGATAAAGAGCAGGTAATGTTTTATAAAGAAGACCGTTCAGGTCAAATTCTTGAAGAAGGCATTAATGAAGCGGGTTCCATGTGTTCCTGGCTGGCTGCTGCAAGTGCCTATAGCTCACATAGTGTAAATATGATTCCATTTTATATCTTTTATTCTATGTTTGGTTTTCAGCGTATTGGCGATTTAGCCTGGCTGGCTGGAGATATTCAGGCACGCGGTTTTTTAATTGGTGCAACCGCTGGTCGAACCACACTTGCTGGTGAAGGGCTACAACATCAGGATGGTCATTCACAATTAATGGCTGCAACCATTCCCAATTGTATTTCTTATGATCCCACTTTTTCTTACGAACTTGCGGTAATAATTAATGATGGCATGCGCAGAATGCATCATAATCAAGAGAATGTTTTTTATTATATTACCGTAATGAACGAAAACTACCATCAACCTGAAATGCCCAAAGCAGTGGAAGAAGGTATATTAAAAGGTATGTATTTATTACAAGGTGGTGGTAAGCGGCGTAAAAAGGTGCAATTAATGGGCTCTGGTACTATTTTGCGTGAGGCAATAGCTGCTGCTGAGATACTAGGCAATGACTGGTCTATTGATGCCGATGTATGGAGTATAACCAGTTATAATGAGCTTACTCGTGAAGCACAGGAAATTGATCGCTGGAATAGATTACATCCATTAAAAGAACCACAAGTATCCTATATCGAAAAATCTTTAAAGAACCATCGTGGCCCCGTAATTTCTGTTACTGATTACAATAAGGCCTATGCCGACCAAATTAGAAAATGGGTTCCAACTCGCTACGAAGTATTAGGTACTGACGGTTTTGGTCGCTCAGATACTCGCGCTCAATTGCGTAAATACTTTGAAGTAAATGCAGTTCATGTTGTTGTTGCCGCATTAAAAGCTCTTGCAGATGAAGGCCAGTTTCCCGCTGGAAAAGTTCAGGAAGCAATTGAGAAATATGGCATTGATAGTGAAAAATCTAACCCGGCCCGCGGCTAAATCAGGAGGATTAACAAATGAATACGTTAGTAGAAGTTAAAATACCTGATATCGGTGATTTTGATACAGTAGAAGTTATCGAGATTCTGGTTGCAGAAGGCGATATGATTAATATGGATGATTCATTGATTACCGTTGAATCAGATAAAGCCTCCATGGAAATCCCATCCAGCCATAGTGGTGTAATCAAGGCATTGCATATTGCTATTGGAGATAAAGTCCGTGAAGGTTCAATTATATTATCTTTAGATGCAGTAGATGATGCAGCAATTGATCAAGCTAAAGCTAAAACGGCAATAACTCCAGCAGAAGAAACCGCTAATCCTGAGCCTGAAGCTAGCAATGAAGCAGAGAAAGTACCCGCAGCTGAACCAGCAAAGGTGATAGCTCCAGCTCCTGTCAAAGAGCAAGCAATTGTATCCCATCAGGATTTTATTAAAGCTCATGCCTCCCCAGCGGTAAGAAAATTTGCCAGAGAATTGGGTGTTGATTTAAGTAAAGTAGCAGGAAGTGGTAGAAACACTCGTATTTTAAAACCCGATGTGCAAAACTTTATTAAAGAGTATTTAGCATCTCCACGACCAACAGCAAGTACATCAACTGGTTTGGGTATTGAACCCATGCCTGAAATTGATTTTAGCCAATGGGGTGATGTTAGCTTTACCAAACTCTCAAAAATTAACAAACTTACGGGTAAATTTTTACACCGTAACTGGTTAAGTATTCCCCATGTTACCCAATTTGATGAAGCAGATATCAGTGAATTAGAGGTATTTAGAAAACAGGCAAATACGACCTACCAGGATCAGGGATTTAAACTGACTTTATTGTCCTTTTTATTAAAAGCCGTAGTTGCTGTATTGAAAAAATACCCCCGCTTTAATAGCTCTTTATCTGCCGATGGCGAACAATTGATAGAGAAAAATTATTATCATATTGGTGTTGCAGTAGCCACTAAAGATGGCTTAGTCGTTCCGGTTATACATGATGTAGATAAAAAGAGCCTAAGTGAACTGGCTCTGGATTTACAAGAGCTGTCACAATTAGCCAGAGCCAAAAAACTTACTCCATCACAAATGCAAGGTGGCTGTTTCACTATTTCCAGCCTGGGCGGTATTGGTGGAACCAAGTTTACCCCTATTGTAAATGCACCTGAAGTTGCAATTTTAGGGGTATCCAAAGCCAGTACTCAACCCGTATGGGATGGCAGTGATTTTAAACCCAGACTCGTATGCCCTGTATCCCTATCCTATGATCACCGCGTAATAGATGGAGCACAAGGAGCTGAGTTTACCAGCTACTTATGTAAATTATTATCCGATGTCAGGCATTTATTAGTTTAATGCTTTTAGTTAAACATAAACAAGGAAATACAGAATGAGTACACAAACAATTAAAGTTCCTGATATTAGTAATTTTGAGAATGTTGAGGTAATTGAAATTTTGGTTAGTCCGGGTAACAAGGTTAACCAGGAAGATTCCTTAATCACTGTTGAATCAGATAAGGCCAGCATGGAGATCCCAGCTCCATTTGCTGGAACCATTCAATCTATTAGTATTAATATTGGAGATAGTATCTCTGAAGGCAGCACTATTCTAGAAATGGATGTAGTTGCATCTGAAGCAAGCACTCCAGCAGAAACCGTGGTTAAAGAGCAAAAACAATCTCAAACTGAGACAGAGCATACAAGGCCCCAACAAAATAATACCCAAACAACTGCTGCAAACTATACCGGTAGAGTTGATTTACAAACCGAAGTTTTGGTATTAGGGGCTGGCCCGGGTGGATATACTGCAGCATTTAGAGCCGCAGATCTCGGTAAAAAAGTTATCCTGGTCGAAAAGCACAAAAGCTTAGGTGGTGTTTGTTTAAATGTCGGTTGCATCCCCTCAAAAGCCTTATTACATGTTGCTGAGGTAATGACTGAAACTGAAGAATTTGCTGAACTGGGAGTAAAATTTAATAAACCTGAGGTTAATTTAAAAAAACTACGCAAGCATAAAAATAATATTGTAGGTAAATTAACCAATGGCTTAAAAGTTTTATCCAAACAGCGTAAAATAACCGTAGTTCAAGGCTATGGTAAATTTACCTCTAGCCATACTCTTGAGCTTGTAGCAGATGATGGCAGTAGCCAAATTATCGGCTTTGAAAACTGCATTATTGCAGCAGGTTCTTCAGTAATTAAACCCGCTTTTATACCCTGGCAAGATGATAGAGTCTGGGATTCAACCGATGCTCTGAAAATACCCAATGTTCCCAAACGTCTGTTAATTGTTGGCGGCGGCATTATTGGTCTTGAAATGGCAACGGTATATCATGCTCTGGGCTCCAAAATTACCATTGTCAGCCTGGACTTCTTACCAGGAGCAGATCAAGATTTAGTTCGCCCCTATCAACGAACTATTAAAAAGCGCTATGAAAATATTTATCTGGACACACTATTAGGCTCTATAACTCCTTCTGAACAAGGACTGGCATGTGAGTTTAAGGGCGGAAAAGGCCCCCAGCAGGATACCTTTGATAATGTGCTGATTGCTATTGGACGCTCACCCAATGGTAAATTTTTTGATGCAGAAAAAGCAGGTGTAAGTGTTGATGAACAGGGGTTTATTAATGTAAATAGTCAAATGCAAACAAATATCGAGCACATATATGCCATTGGTGATATTATCGGCCAGCCCATGTTGGCTCATAAAGCAACCCATGAAGCAAAAATTGCAGCTGAAGTTATTTCAGGATTTAACCGTCATTTTGATGCTCGCACTATTGCATCAGTAGCATATACCAATCCAGAGATTGCCTGGTGTGGTCAAACGGAAGAACAATTAAAAACAGCAGGAACAGCATATGAAAAAGGTGTTTTCCCCTGGGTTGCAAGTGGCAGGGCCATATCCATGGGAGCGGAAATAGGCACCACCAAAGTCCTCTATGATAAACAAAGTAAACAAATGTTAGGTGCAGGGATTGTGGGTAAAAATGCCGGTGAGCTGATTGCAGAAGCGGTATTAGCTGTTGAAATGGGAGCAGAGATGGAGGACATCGCACTCACTATTCATGCCCATCCCACTTTAGCTGAAACGCTTAATTTTGCAACCGAAGTAGCAGAAGGAAGTTGTACGGATATTTATGCACCGAAAAAATAAATGTAATTAAATACTCAATCAAAGGGGACTCAATGAAGCTAGAAACCATTGCTTTACATTCAGGTTATTCATCTGAACCAACCACGAAGTCTGCGGCTGTACCTATTTATCAAACTACATCATATACCTTTGATGATACTCAACATGGTGCCGATTTATTTGATTTAAAAGTAGCTGGAAATATCTATACACGGATTATGAATCCCACTTCATCCGTATTAGAGCAGCGTATGGCAGAAATGGAAGGTGGTATTGGCAGTTTGGCAGTGGCTTCTGGTATGGCTGCAATTACCTATGCAATTCAGTGTATTACTGCTTCAGGTGATAATATTGTCAGCACCAGCCAGCTTTATGGTGGCACCTATAATTTATTTGCTCATGCATTGCCTGGCCAGGGTATTGAAGTACGTATGGCCTCAGCGGATGATTATGAAAAATTAGAATCCTTAATCGACGACAAAACAAAATTGCTTTTTTGTGAAACCATTGGCAATCCAGCAGGTAATATTGTTGATATAGAAAAATTAGCTGAAATTGCACACAAACAAGGAGTGCCTTTAATTGTAGATAGTACTGTTGCCACTCCCTGCTTATGTAAACCTTTTGAATTTGGCGCAGATATTGTTATTCATTCATTAACTAAGTTTATTGGTGGCCATGGCACAACCATTGGCGGAATAATTATTGACTCTGGCAAGTTTGACTGGTCAGCTGATAAAAAACGTTTTGCTATCTTAAATGAACCCGACCCCTCTTATCAGGGTGTGGTATATACCGAAGCTCTGGGAGAGGCCGCATACATTGGTCGATGCCGTGTAGCCCCACTACGTAATACAGGTGCAGCTCTTTCCCCGCATAGTGCCTTTTTATTATTACAGGGCTTAGAGACCTTAAGTTTACGTATGGAACGCCATTGTGAAAATAGTGAAGCCGTTGCAAAATATTTACAGCAGCACCCTAAAGTAGCCTGGGTAAATTATGCCACTCTGGATGATAGCCCGTATAAAGCACTTTGTGACAAAATAACTAAAGGCAAGGCATCAGGAATTTTAAGTTTTGGAATTGTCGGAGGAAAAGAAGCAGGGGCAAAATTTATTGATGCCTTACAAATGATTTTACGTCTGGTAAATATTGGCGATGCAAAATCATTAGCCTGTCATCCAGCAACCACTACACATCGCCAGCTTAATCCTGAAGAATTAAAAAATGCTGGAGTAAGTGAAGATCTAGTACGTTTATCCATTGGAATTGAACATATTGACGATATTATTGCAGATATTGAGCAGGCAATAGAGCTTGCAAGCAAGTAATTTACACACAACCCAATAAAGTATGGTTAGTTGCTGTAAGGATTATTAAAACCTAATTCTTGCATCATTTTTATTTCCAGAGCTTCCATAATTTCTGCTTCACCTTCTTTGATATGATCATAAGCCAGCAGATGTAAAACGCCATGCATAATAATATGCGCCCAATGCGCGGTTAAGTCTTTGTGTTGCTGTATAGCTTCATGTTCAATTATGCTATGGCAAATAATTAAATCCCCCAATAGATTAATCGGTATGTATTCAGGCACCTCGGCTGGAAAAGAGAGGATATTAGTCGCTTTATCAATATGGCGATAGCTCTTATTTAATTGCCGAATTTCATCTGCCGCCACTATACGAATCGTTAATTCAATGGATTCGGGCAAATTTTTATTTTCTTGCTGAGCATCACTTTCCATGGCAAGCCGGATCCAGCTTTGCATCTCACTTAATGAGGGGCAGTGAATATTTTCAGCTAAATCTTCTGCTAGTTGAAAGTCTAAATCTATATATATTGGGGCTGGTTCAGTATCCATTGGATTATAATGAGAGTTTATTAATATTCTCATGTTTATCATAGGCTTTAACTATGCGCTGAACTAAGGGATGGCGAACAACATCTTTAGCTTCAAAATGGGTAATACTTATTCCTTTTACCCCTTTTAACACATTCAAACTATGTTCTAAGCCCGGTTCACACGATTTAGGCAAATCTACCTGAGTCAAATCGCCAGTAACAATAACTTTAGAGCCAAATCCTGTGCGGGTTAAGAACATTTTCATCTGCGTTGCAGTAGTATTTTGCGCTTCATCTAAAATAATAAAGGATTCATTTAAACTTCTACCACGCATAAATGCTAAGGGTGCAACTTCAATTACATTACGTTCAATTAATTTACTGACTTTTTCAAAGCCCAGCATTTCATATAAAGCATCATATAATGGACGTAGGTAAGGGTCTATTTTTTGCGATAAGTCGCCGGGTAAAAAACCTAAATTTTCTCCTGCCTCAACTGCAGGACGGGTTAAAATTAAACGTCTATATTGGTGTTCTTGCAGAGCTTCTACCGCACAGGCAACTGCTAGATAGGTTTTACCCGTTCCTGCAGGGCCCACACCAAAGTTAATATCATTATTAAAAATAGACTGAAGATATTTATACTGGTTTTTACCTCGAGGTTTTATTGTGCCTCTGCTGGTATGAATAATAATTTCAGCCTTATCCTGAGAATTATCATTACTTAACACTCCGAGACTATCTGCCACAGAATGCTGTCCATCCTGTTGCATTATTTGCTGTAAAAATAAATGTAAATTTTTTTTATCAAGAATATTGTTTTCTGTTTCTTTATACAGCGTACTAATTAATTCTTGTGTTAATTGAATATCCTTTTCCTGGCCACTGATACGAAAAGTATGGCCACGATTGGAGATTTCGACTGCTAATTGTTGCTCTATTTTTTTTAGGTGCTCATCAAATTGTCCGCATAAGTTTGCAAGGCGAACATTATCATTAGGCAGAAGTTCAAATTGTATGGATTGCATTGGATTGTATTTAGTGATTTATTTAATGATGTATCTAACACCCACGGAGCTCTTTATATTATTTCTGCACGTAATGAGTTAGGGAATGCTTTAGTAATTTTAAGATCCACCATTTTCCCAATAACCTTGGCAGGGGATTTAAAGTTAACCGTACGATTATTTTCTGTCTTGCCTGAGTATTCATTGGGATCTTTTTTTGATGTTCCTTCTACCAGTACCTTTTGGGTGGTTCCCAGCATGGCTTGAGAATAAGCTATGGTATTTAAGCTGATTTGATCCTGTAGAATTTTAAGGCGTTCTTTTTTTACTTCCATTGGCACATCATCAGGTAAAGACTCTGCGGGAGTTCCAGGGCGAGCACTATAGATAAAGCTATAACTATGATCAAATTTTATATCTTCAATTAACTTCATAGTCGCATTAAAGTCGGTTTCTGTTTCACCAGGAAAGCCAATAATAAAGTCCGATGAAATTAGAATATCGGGCCTGTTTTTTTGAATGCGGCGAATTTTGTTCTTATATTCAAGTACCATATGACCGCGTTTCATTAAACTTAGAATACGATCAGAGCCACTTTGTACAGGTAAATGTAAAAAACTGACCAATTTAGGCACTTCTGCATAAACATCTACCAGACTGTCTGAAAACTCATTTGGATGGGAAGTAGTAAAACGAATCCGCTCTATACCTTCAATTTCGGCCACATAATGGATGAGTAAAGCTAAATCTGCAGTACCGCCATCAAACATCTGTCCTCGATAGGCATTTACATTCTGGCCTAATAAGTTAACTTCTTTTACACCCTGTTCTGCTAATAATGCCACTTCATTAATAACATCGTCCATCGGACGGGAGACTTCTTCACCTCGAGTATAGGGAACCACACAAAAAGTACAATATTTGCTACAGCCTTCCATAATAGAGACAAAGGCAGTTACCCCTTCTGCTCTGGGATCAGGCAAACAGTCAAATTTTTCAATCTGGGGAAAAGAAACATCAATAACAGGTGCTTTTTTCTGCCTGAGCTTGTCCAGCATATCAGGCAAACGGTGCAAGGTTTGCGGCCCAAAAACCAGATCGACATAGGGCGCGCGACGGCGGATCAAGTCCCCTTCCTGACTGGCTACACAGCCTCCAACACCAATAACTATCTCAGGGCGTTGTTGTTTTAATTTACGGTATCGACCCAGTTGAGAAAAAACTTTCTCTTCTGCTTTTTCGCGTATAGAACAGGTATTTAATAAAATAATATCTGCATCTTCAACATTTTTAGTGAGTGAAGTACCATCATAGGCAAACATTACGTCAGCCATTTTTGATGAATCATAATCATTCATCTGACAGCCATATGTTTGAATAAATAGTTTTTTAGTAGCCATAAAATTTAGCAGCCATACAATAAATAATTAAAAATCATATCCACGTTCATCATGAGAAGCAATATCCAGACCTTCGATTTCCTCTTCATGTTCAACTCGGAGGGAAATAAAGCGATCCACTACTTTTAAAATAATGTAAGTAACAACAGCGGTATAAACCATAGTTGAAGTTACGCCAATAAATTGAACCACAAGCTGGCTTGACATATTAACGCCTTCGGCATATCCCTGACCACTGAAAACACCTAATTCATTTGAGGCAAAAATACCTGCCAGCATAGTTCCCAAAATTCCCCCTACTCCATGCACAGGAAAAACATCCAGAGAGTCATCCAACTTAAGTTTAACCTTAATATACTGGGTAGCGTTATAACAAACAACTCCTGCAGTCAGACCAATAACTAAAGCACCACCTGGTCCCACAAAACCCGAAGCAGGAGTAATAGTACCCAAACCTGCCACCATACCAGTCACAATACCTAATACAGAAGGTTTTCCATGACGTATCCATTCGATTGCAGCCCACATACCAGCACCTGCGGCTGCCGAAATATGTGTTACCAACATAGCCATTGCAGCATTGCCATCTGCAGCTAAAGCACTGCCTCCATTAAAACCAAACCAGCCTACCCATAACATGCCGGCACCAATAACGGTCATAGTCAAATTATGTGGAGGCATTGCCTGTTTACCAAAACCTTTACGTTTGCCAATAACTATTGCGGTCACCAGTGCAGCAGTACCTGCTGTAATATGAACAACCGTACCACCAGCAAAATCTAATAGCCCCATTTCATATAACCAGCCACCTTCAGCCCAAACCCAGTGAGTAATAGGTGCATAAACAAGTATTAACCAAATAGCGCTGAATAACATCATTGCGGAAAATTTAGCTCGTTCAGCAAATGCTCCCACGATTAAAGCAGGTGTAATAATTGCAAAAGTCATTTGAAATAAGGCAAAGGAGGATTCGGGAACGGTACCCAAAATTGAAGCTTCGCTAATATTAGCAAAAAGAATGTTGTCAAAGCCACCAATAAAAGCATTGCCTGCCCCGCCGTCAGAAAAGGCTAAAGAGTAACCAATAACTAACCATAAGATAGACATAATACTGGCTATAGCAAAGCACTGCATTAATACCGATAAAACATTTTTAGTGCGTACCAGGCCACCATAAAAAAGTGCCAGACCAGGCAGGGTCATAAATAAAACCAGAGCGGTAGAAAACATAATCCATGCCGTATCGGCCTTATTAATTTCATCGGCAGCAAAAGAATTTAGAGTAAAAAACAATAAGCTTAAACAGGCTAGTATCTGTAGTATTTTTTTCATTTTAAGGTAGGCTCTCGGTCTTATAAGTGGGTAATTCATATTGAACAGGCAATTTTTTCTGCTTTTATATGCCCTTAATTATTTCGAAGATATAAGCAATTATTTATATCATAATGCACTAGTATTTATTATTCACTTTTGTAAACTAATTTTTTCATGGCAACTAACCCAAATAGCTTACCATGAAATTGATATAAAAATTTCCTCAGTACTAATCTGTGTCCTTTAATATAGCATCAATTAATTTATCTTCAAGAGTAATACGGTTGGCAATTATTTCACCCACTTGACTTAATTTGTTAGTCAATTGCTCAATATCTGTGGTTTCAACATCACCATTGTACGCATCTTGAAAATCAAGAATTTTTTGAGTATTTTCTACCAAAAGTCGGGAAATATTATTAGCAATATCCAAAATTTCAGGTTTTTCTGCAAAATTACCTTCAATATTGTTTAATAAAGCAAAGTGCACTTTGCCTGAGTAGTCGACTAATTGCTCACATAAATCTTCTAACACTTCTCTTAGTAAAGGGTTTTCAGCAAAAGGTTGATAAGACATAACCTGTTTGTATAGAGACAAAGTATTATCACGCGACTTTAATAACGATTTTGCCGCTTCTTCAAAGTCAGCCTTAGTTACCAGAGTGCCTACATTTGACGTAGGATTTTCCTGCTCAGGTGTGCTATTGTCATTTTTATTCATAAAACTCTCATTATAAGTTAGGCTATAAGCTAGCGATAATTAATGCTAGATATTAAATCGGCTATTATAGCATAATGGCTTTAAGAAAAAAAATTAGCTAATATTTCGTGAATATTATATTAAAGATTTTTATTTTATAGTCGTTATATAGTTCATATTCTAAAAAGTCAGTTAGAACCTAATGGATATATTAAATTACTGAAGATTAAGGTTTTTCCAGGGTTGTTTTATAATCAACTAAACCCATCGTAAAAAATCAGTAAAAAAATCCATACAATAATAATTGTTTTGTATATTTGTATAACATATACACACTAAAAATTCTTAATATTTAAGCTGTTAGCTAATTATAACCAACTGGCTGTTTAATTTAGGATAATCTAAACAATTGTGCTACCAGGCTTGTATGATGTGTTATATTAACTATACTAGTGTATGTCCAATACAAATTTAAATAAAAAGATTTTTTATAAAAAATACCCCTGCTAAGGAAGAATTATGGCTAATTTTATTCAATCTGTTGATGAAAGAACAAACCTTGCTGGAACTAACAAGCTAGAAGTACTACTTTTTAGCTTGGGCAAAGATACTGTTACCCAAAGAGAAGAAGTTTTTGGTATCAATGTTTTTAAGGTTCGAGAGGTAATGCACGTCCCACAAATCACTCACGCACCTGATATGCCAGAAGCAGTTGTAGGCATGACCAGTTTAAGGGGAATTATGGTGCCTGTGGTTAATTTGGCGCAGTTTTGTGGGGTGCAGCCTGAAAAGCCAGCACAGATTTTAATTGTTACCGAATATAATAAACACATGCAGGGGTTTTTAGTACATTCCGTTGAAAATATATTGCGCCTGCAATGGAGTGATATAAAAGTGCCTCCTTCAATGATGTCTGATCGCCTCGGTGGACTGGTAACTGCAGTTACAGAATTAAAAGATGGCCGTATTGTAATGATTATGGATGTAGAGCGAGTCCTTGCAGAAACAGCCCATTTTGGTGAAGAAGAGTCTCTATTTTCTGATGTTGAAAGCCTGGAAAATGAAGGTTTTACCATTATGTTTGCAGATGATTCCAGTGTTGCCAGAAGACAAATTGAACGAACTCTTGAACATATGCATGTGGCACATATCAGTGCCCAAAACGGAGCTCAGGCCTGGCATAAATTGAGAGATATTGCTGATAAGGCAGAGGTTAATGGCAAACCTGTTTCAGATTATGTTCAAGCTATTTTAACAGATGTAGAAATGCCAGAAATGGATGGTTACGTTTTAACTAAAAATGTAAAAAATGACCCAAGGTTTAATGATATCCCCGTGATAATGCACTCTTCATTATCTGCAGATGCCAATCAATCCTTAGGAAAAGGTGTAGGTGCTGATGCCTATGTAGCAAAATTCCAACCTCAGGAACTATCCGAAGTATTAAGCAACATACTAAGAGAGAAGAAAAAACTGTCGCTAGAGAACGATGGGTAAAGCCACTGCTGTTTAAAAAGTCCCTGATCGCATTCTAGTTCCATGATTCAGGGACAATAATATTTCTTCTGCTTTTATATTTGCAGGGAAAAAAGTTCCTGATATTTTTGCCGCATTAATACTTGCACCATCTAATTTTGAACAACTAAAATCAACCCCTCTTAAATCAGCCTGACGAAAATAGGCGTGGCTAAAATCCAAACCTCGAGCATCAATTCCTCTTAAATCTACCGTGCGTAAATCCACTGATTGAAAGTCACAAACCTCCCCTGCTTTTTTTCTCTGGTTAAATTCTTCAATTCTACCATCTCGGACTAATTGATATAGAGAGTCATTTTTAATAATGGGCTTAGTCATTTTACACCGTATTAGCAATAAAAAATTTAAAAGAAATGCATTTTTGTGATATTTTATCACCTTGTATAATTTAGCATGAAAAAAATTATACGTCTAAAAACCTTTGGATGCTAGACTTTTTCCATGCGAACAAATTTATTTTTAGCAGAATAAACGATTCTGAAGTTGCCCTGAATACCACTTTTAGTAACAAAGTTTTTTAAATATTTTGCAGGAAACTGAATCCTTACTCCATTATGTGACTTAACAATTACACCAAAAACAGGACTGTGGAGAATCTCTAAATATCGCTGTAATGTTATATTAATACTAAATCTAACTTCGTGCATACGACTTACCAATTAGGATTGGTTAATTATAATATTTTAAGTATTAGAATAATAATTATTCTAATATTTATCAATATTCATAGTTAATAATGTCATAATATCAATATCTTATAATATACAAAAATACATATTTGTTACGAATTTCCCTTGCTTTATTAGGCAATTAAATATATTATTTTTAGCGTTGATAATGAAAATTATTAATAGACATCTTTTTTAGTTTCTTTTTTAGTTTATAAAAAGGAAACTTCCCAGCTCTGCTGGGTTAGGTATTTTATAAGCAACTATTATAATCTAAATAATACTTAGTGAAAAAACTTCAACTTTCCACTAAGTGCTAAATAAAAAATATTTTTGTTTTTAGAATAGCTAAATATAAATCCAAGGGAGGAGGATGTCTTAGGTCTTACCTGTCGTCTGTATTTTTGCATCCCAAGGGGGGGATAGAGCATTGTTTAATGCTCTAGCAAATGTGCAGTATGTGCAGGCTAAGTACCTTCAATCAGCTTATTCACTTAGATCTATATCTCTCCACTTCTTTTCTAATCGTTTTACCGATACACTTTGAACCGTTTTAATCTCTTGAGCAAATAACGAGATCTTTAACTCTTCTAATAACCAAATAAATTCAGCTAATTGCTTATTACGGCTTAATAGGGCAGCATTTTTTTGAAAATTTGGAAAACGTTTCAACAACGCCTGGAATAAACTATCAAATTCAGATTGTAATAATTGATCCTTTCTTGGGTCATTTGCTGATTTTTGTATCCGTAATTCTATTGCTTTAACATAACGAGGCAAGCGTCTGAGCCATAATAGAGGTGTGTTTTCAATAAATTCAGGATAGTACAGATACGATAGCTGATCTTTTATTTGCTGATAAGAATGGATTAAGTTTAGAGGAACATTTTTATTCATTCTCTTTTTTATTTGTATAAAAGAATCTAATGCTGCATTTAAGCAACTAATATGCTCATCCAATAAAGCTTCTATTACTGATTTAGCTTGAACAAGTTGTAATTCAAAATCTACTTTATTATTTAGTAAATGTTCTGGTTTACAGCTTTCTTTAATCAGCCGTGAAATTATCTGCTGCTGTAGTTGCTGGCATTTTCCTATTGAAGCATATAACAAACAAAGTTTTTGTAACTTTGTTTTATACTTCGGTTGTTTTAAGAGGAGTGAAATAGCTTTTGCCAGTTGTAGAGAATAGAGCCTAAATAAACCATAATACATAGCCTGCTTTGCCCTGTTTTGGGTATCATACAAAACAATAGCAACAGATGTTTTCCCAGCATGCGTTTCATCCGTCAAAGCAGGGTAAAGCTTCATTTTAATTCCTGCTTGTTGTACCTCAACAAAATCGGGTAAATCATCAAAATCCCAGGCAATCAAACCCTGTTGTTCAATACTATGTGAAAAACCCTGGTCTAGCTTATGCTGTGCTTGTTTTGCCCAGCTTTGTTTTAATTCAAATAAATTTCTGGAGCTATCCAGTTCATGGTTTTTTTCATCAATAATTCGATAGTTCATTTGCAAATGCAAAGGGAGTTCTACTCTGGCCAGAGTTTCTAAACTGATGTGATCTGCTAGTCGTATTCCAAACTGAGAACCTAATCGTTGTTGTATAAAAGACAGAATAGCCTGATTTAAACTGTTCTGCTTTTTGGCTTCAGCACTTTCTAGAAATTCTGTAATCTTATCAGGAATTGGAACCAGATGACGTCGCAGTATTTTTGGTAATGAGCGAAATACAAAGGTAATCTTTTCTCGAATTAAACCAGGAACCAGCCATTGAAACTGTTCGCTCTCTAATTGATTAATAATATTTAATGGGAATATAGCAGTTACCCCATCTAGAGGGTGTGAGGGCTTAAAATGGTATTCTAAAGGAATACGTAAATGATTAATGAGTAATATGGGTGGATAAAGTTCATCGGTAATATGTTCCGCATTGTGCTGTTTTAAATCCTCTTCACACATATACAATAAACGCTGCTTTTTAACCGCTGCTTGTGCGCTCCATTTTTCAAACTCAACCCGGCTATAAATAAACTGGTTTATCTTATCCTGATAAAAATCATAAATTTCTAAGTCATCTACCAGAATATCCTGTCGTCTACTTTTGTGTTCTAGTTTTACAATGTTTTCAATCAATTCAGAATTGTGTTTAATAAAATCAGGCTGTTTACCATGAAAACCTCTATAACTGCCTGTTACCAGGGCTTCTTTAATAAAGATTTCTGTTGCTAATTTTGGATCAATCATACCAAAGGGAACTTTTTTCCCATGGTTAATAACCAGACCATACAGGGTCATTTTATCTTTAGCATACACCAGCCCCTTTTTATGCTCCCACTTAGGATCATAATAATGGTGCTTAATTAAATGTTGTGCCTGCTCTTCTATCCAACTGGGTTCAATTGCTGCAACAATTCGAGCAAATACTTGCTGGGTTTCTACCACTTCTGCAGCAATAATCCACTTGGGATTATTTTTGGCTGAGCGTTTATATAAACCTGAGCCAGGATGAATAGCCAGGCTCAAATTACGACAAGCCAGATAGCTGTGTTTATCCCCTCGTTTGTCTGCACGCTCTTCATTTCGCACTGCAACAAAACCACTTAAACCACTTAATAATGCCAGGTGAATGCCCATGTAATCAATGTCCCCAGCGTTTAGCTGCTGGCAATCAATTTGCTTATCTTTAATGCCCAGTTCATGTAGTTGTGTACGCAATTGGGTTCGAATTTCCTGCCATTCGCGAAGACGCATAAAGGATAAAAAATTCTCTTTACAATATTTGCGAAATTTATTCTGCGATAAGGATAGTTTTTGTTCATGG
>JASFYQ010000085.1:0-26461 GCA_045047105.1 Pseudomonadota bacterium
ATACTTGACTATTTCTCTTGGTTATTATCTTAACACACATTATAATAGCTAAAAACCACAAATTTAGCGGGGAGCTATATTAAAATGCACACAGATAATTTAGATTTTAAACAACAGTACCGTAATAGCATTGGTCTCTTTGCCACCGGGGTAACCGTACTGATTATTGAGAGCCATGAAGAGGTTCATTGTATGACAGCTAATGCTGTGAGTTCATTATCTCTTGAGCCAATACAATTATTAGTCTGCCCCTCTAAAACAGCAGAGTTTTCAAAACATATTAAAAAAGATGCTTTTTTTAGTGTAAATGTTTTAGGTATTCATCAGGAAGATATATCCAATCTTTTTGCTGGTGCTAAAAAAGAAAATCAAAACTCCCAACTACTTTATCAAAATTTATTTTCTGATAAGGTTAGTAGCCCCAGATTAAGCGATTGTATTGCTTCTTTTGCATGCCAGATAACCCAAATACATGATGGTGGCGATCATTGGATAGTGGTTGGTGAAGTAAAAGAGTTATATAAAAATGAACAAGATATACAGCCATTATTATTTTTTGGCGGTAAATACCATTACCCTTCAGCAAAGGATGAAAAATTAGTAGAGCCATCGGCCGACCCATATAAATAAACTCCCTGGCATATGAATACTGGTTTTTTATTAGCAATTTTTAGTACCGTAATCCCAAGTTTTATGATAACCGAAGCAATTAATAGGATTGGACCAACTCAAACAGGCATTGTAGGGACTCTGGGTCCAATATTTACTATTGCTTTAGCAATTTATTTACTCAATGAACCCTTTAGCCTAACTATTTTAGCAGGAATTATAATGGTTATTTCTGGGGTAATGATTCTTATCTATAAAAAAACAGATTAATTTATTTTTTTAATTCATTTTTCATTTTATCTAATAAATCAAATAACTCTGCACTCGCTACTTCCATTTCAGTATAATTTTCGATAATTTCATGTTCATAAACTAAACGCTGATCAGTTTCACGAATATATTTCATATTCTTATTAACCAGAGCATGTACTTTTGAATGAGGCAAATCTACTTTTGCATAACTGGCGGTGTGAGAGAAATCCTCTTTACCCGTTGTGCTATACCATTTTCCAAAACGGCAGTCTTTATGGTTAGAAAACTGAGCATTTGAATCAACTGTAATCATTGCATTATAAGCATTTGACTTAAAAATAATGTGATCAATTTTTGCTAGAATAATAAATGCCTGATATTCTAAATTTTCTACCAGAGAAGACATTCCGACAGTATCTTTATTTAAGTTATTCATAACATCTTTGAAGTTCTCAACTTCTACAGAAACTTCGCTAGCCAGACTAGTCATCGTCTCAGATTTTTTTACAATAGTTGATGTTACTTGTTTCATTTGCTCAATTGATAGCGCAATTTCACTGGTTGCCTGTTGAGTATGTTCAGCCAAATTTCTGACCTCATCAGCAACTACAGAAAACCCTCTTCCATGCTCACCTGCACGAGCAGCCTCAATTGCAGCATTTAAAGCTAATAAATTGGTTTGTTCTGCAATAGACTTAATTAAATCTACCACGGAAGTAATTTCATTACTTTTTTCATCCAAACCCTCAATAATTGTATTCGAATGGCTTACATCATCTACCAGTATTTTTAGTTTAGATAAAATCTCATCTACAACCACAAGGCTATTTGATGATTGTGAACTGGTTTTATTAGTGGTTGTTAAAACATTGTCTAGATCACCACAAATATCCGCAATTTCACCCTGAATTAATAATAAACTACTCCTTACATCATTAACTGTTCGCAACTGGGCATTAAAATTTATTATTTTTTGTTTATTATGCGAGTCCTGCATTGCATTTATACCACTTAGGACATTATCAATCGCCGCTGCAAAATCACCGCTAAAACCATGGTTAGTTAATTCACAGCTTGAAAAATCATTTTTAGCAGCATAATGAATCGAGGTACTTATTCTAGAGGTTAAATCCTGCATAATAGTAATTAAAGATTGAAATAATATTGCAATTTGATCCATCTCATTATTACTATTTTTTTTGTATTCAAGCATTATAGACAAATTACCATCCTTCACTTTTTTAATAGCCATTTTAAAATCAATTATCTTATCCATAATTGATTTTCGAATACCATGGCTGAGCATACTAATTATAATTAAAACAATTAAAGAAATTATAGCCACAAAAATAAACATATACAGGGCCTGATTTATATTACTTGTTGCTTTCTTTAAAACAGAGGCACTAATAATATCTTCCATTTTTTTTAGCTGATTAATTTTAACGGTAATAGTTTTAAACCAAAGGGTTGGATCAATATCAAAATCTTTATTTTTACTTAAGGCAATATTTCGCATATCTTGAACTTCTGAAAAGGATGCATCAGCAAGAATATGACTATATGATTTTTGTATTTCTTTATTAGCTGTATGCTTAAATAAATTAAATAACACCTCTTGTTGAGACATAACCGATAAAAACTTAGAATTTAAAAAAGGGTTAAATGCATTTTTAGAAAAAGTTGCTGATAAAATTGCCCGCTCTATTCCTGCTCTTTCTTTTGCACTTATAAAAAGAATTAAGCTATTAAGCATGTTTCTCACTTCATTATTTTTTGAAAAAGTAGAATACTCTGAAATAATATCAAGTGAGAGTTTATTTAGTTTTGTATAGTATGCAACAGCAACCTTAGTCTCTGTTGATAAACTATCAACTTTTGAGCGCATATCATTTATTGTTGAAAAATCTATACGCTGTGATATCTTAGTAATCAACTCACTTTTATTGCTTGAAAAATACCCCAGCAATTTATTAATCTGATTATCTGTTAGTTTTCGTTGTTGTACTAATGCATTAGCAAACTTCTCACCCTTAGATCCTAAAAATCCTGCACTCGCCCCCCTTTCTTTTTGAATCTCATGCACAACATTACTTAAATATACGGATAGCTCAACAATTTGAATAGAAAATTGAGAGTTTACATATATTTCGTAATCAGTTTTTGAAGATTTTAGAGAATAAATTAAAATAATACTGATTGAAACCAGGCTAAGTATTATTAACTTATTGTTTATGGAGAGAGTTTTTAGCATAAAAAAACCTTGCAAGTATATGGGCAGTAAAAAAAGGGCTTATATTAACATATATATTTGAATAATAAGTCGGCATAAATAGATAAAACTATAGCAACACTGAAAAAAACAGCCAAAAGATATTGAAAATATTCTTATATTCTTGAAATTAAATAGATTAATTATAAAGTAACTCTACATTAATTAGTATTTTTAGTTTAATATTTCAGCATTGAAAATTCAATCAAATAAATAATGTTTTATTTTAGATTTTAGACTATTACTTGCCAAGGTAGCACAATAATCTACAAGAGTAGCTGGCATTACAAGCTCATTAAATTCAATAACTTGATCAATGTTATATTTTTTAAAGTGGTGTTTTATTAAAATAGGAGAAGCTGGAGGAACACTCAGGCTAAAGCCCGTTGGAGGTAAGGAAAGCCCAGTCCCTATTACTTTCATATAGGCTTCTTTTCTGGTCCAAAGTTCATAAAAAGCCTGCTTTTGATGGTTTTCATTCTTTATGGCAGATAAAGACTTTTTTTCACTATGGGTATAAAATTTTTGGCTGATTGCCTGCCAATCTGTTTTTCTATTTTTATATTCAATATCAATACCAAGTTGTGAATATTTAGCTACAGCTAAAATGCTAATATCTTCTGTATGGCTCAGATTAAAAGTTAAAGCAGATTTATTTATATCACTGAGATAGGGTTTTCCCAGCTGCTCTTTTTTATACTTAATATCAGCAGGAGTTACCTGTAAATATTTAGCAAGTACGCAGCGAGTAAAGCCATGGGAAATAATAAAACGGTTTCTGTGGGTGTCAAATTTAAAACGTAGGGCACGAACCTGTTCATTTGCAGATAAAATTGAAAAGAAATAGTCACTTTGTGATAACATATTTTCTGCATTACACAACCAGATATCTATACTCGTATCATCTAGCTGGTAATTGCAATCTAATCTACTTAACCACAAAGGATTATTTCTATTCTCAGTATTTTCCAATTTAATAGTTATTCTTTTAACATTAAACTACTATACACAATACCTATCCATACATCTGTGGGTATAAATCCTTTAGTCCATATATCCCACTGCTTTGACAGACCTTTGGCTTTAATTTTATCCAAAACCAGACCTGCATCCATCATCGTTTTAACTTCTGCTGAGGTTCCTAGTAACATATTGTAAAAATCAACTAATTGAGATTTTGTAGATAAAGGCCCATGGCCAGGAATAACTTTGGTTTTATTATCAATTACGGCAATAACTTTATTTACATTAGCCGCCATTTTTAATACATTGCCGCCATGTTCTATATCAACAAAGGGGAAAAAGCCAGAAAAAAAGTGATCCCCCATATGTACTACATTAGCATTTTTAAAAAATACAATAGAATCACCATCGGTATGACCACTCGGATAGTGTACAATTTTTACCTCTTCCTCATTGATATATAAGGTCATCGAATCATTATAGGTAACACTAGGTAATGCAACTTCTGGATATGGCTCTGAAGTCATTTTAAATAGCTTAATTTCTTGCCTGGTTAATAAGCGGGCTCTAACATTATCATGAGCTACTATAAGAGCATGTTCACCCAGACCTAAATTACCCTGAGTATGGTCACCATGCCAGTGGGTATTAATAATATAAGTCAATTGATCTAAACCGCCAAAGTTCTGCACTTGTTTTTTTAAGGCTTCAGTCATTACTTTATAATCGTCATCCACCATTAACAAACCGTGCTTGCCTGATAATATCGCAACATTTCCACCCTTTCCCTGCAACATCCAGATTTGCTCACTCACTTGGGTAGTTCGAAAAGATAAAGTCTCCTTGTGATGTTTTTCTGCAAAAATAGTAGTGCTAAAAAAAAGTAAGAGAATGAGTACCACAAAGATTTTCAATTTTATAGAGTTCATTTTAGGTCCTTTTAATTAATTCTTACTTATCGCTTTCTTTTAAAGCATAACAAATTGCAATTATAAAACAACCCCAAAGTTATTATTAAATAATACTCTAGTTAAGCTTGCATTTTTTAAGCAATCAGTGCATCTTTAAGGAAAACAGCTTGGACTTAATTATGCAAACAAAATTAAATACTCACCTGGGTTTTGGTTTGGGGTTACGCAAAGAACATTTTCAAGATATTATTGAAACCAAACCCATAGTAGACTGGTTTGAAATATTAACTGAAAACTATCTGGTACCAGGTGGCAAGCCTCTCTATTATCTAGATCAAATTCGTCAGGATTACCCCATGGTAATGCATGGAGTATCGTTATCCATTGGAAATAGTGATGAATTGGATTTTAATTATTTAAAGCAAGTAAAAGAATTAGCCAACCGAATTGATGCACACTGGATTTCAGATCATCTCTGCTGGACTGGAATGGGGGGCTCTAATGCCCATGACTTATTACCTCTTCCCTATACACAAGAAGCTATTAAACATGTGGTTAATCGTATTAAACAAGTGCAGGACTTTTTAGGTCAAGCCATTTTAATGGAAAATGTTTCCAGTTATATTTCCTATAAACAGTCTGAAATGAGCGAATGGGAATTTTTAAATGAGGTTGCAGAGCAAGCAGATTGCTTAATATTATTGGATATTAACAATATATTTGTAACGGCAACCAATCATAAATTAGATGCAAAAGCCTATATTGATGCAATTCCAAAGCATAGAGTACAACAATTTCATCTGGCAGGACATACTGATTTTGGTGATTATATTATTGATACCCATGATCATGATATTCGTAAAGAAGTATGGGACTTATACCAATATGCTATTAAACGTTTTGGCCCAATCACAACTATGATTGAGCGTGATGATCACATCCCTCCTCTTAAGGTACTGGTAGAAGAACTTAAAACTGCACGAACTATAGCCCAACAAGTGGAGCAGATTCTATGAGTTTAGCAAATACACAGCAACAATTTCTTGCCTGGTTACAACAAGCTGATGAACAAATTAAAGCTGAAATAAGTGGTGAATCAAAACAGCAGATAAATTTAAGATTAGATATTTATTCTATCGCTTATCGTTTACGGCTAATGGAGGCTTTGGCTGATACTTTTCCATCATTACATACCCTGGTTGGAGATCAGCGCTTTGCTCAGTTAGCCAGTGACTATATAGATGATAATCCATCACAACATTTTTCCTTACGCTATTTTGGACATCAATTATCATCCTGGTTAGAAAATTATCCTTTAACAGAGTCCTTTCCTATTCTGGTTGAAATGACCGCGTTTGAATGGTCTTTAAGAGAAGCATTTGATGCGGCAGATGAGATGCCATTAACTACAGAAGAATTGCATTCTGTACCACCAGAGCAATGGAATAACTTAGTATTTACTTTTCACCCTTCAGTACAACGCATAAATTTACTCTGGAATACTCCACAATTGTGGAAAGTTATCGATGAAAATAAAGAGCAGATTGAGATAATAAAAAGTGATTATCCAATGGCATGGTTAATCTGGCGTGATAGTTTAAAAACCTGGTTTCGTTCAATGGATGTGGATGAAGCCTGGGCGGTAGATCAAATTAAACAGGGGGCAAACTTTGCAACAATTTGCAGTGGGTTAACAGAGTGGATTGATGAACAAAATGCAGCTCAACGAGCGGTTGGTTTTATACAAAGCTGGTTACAACAGGGAGTCCTTTGTAAACTCAGTTATTAATTTCCTTAGCAAGATAATGCTTAAAATTAAAGTATTATCTTTTAAGGAAATAAATAAAATTACATATTATCCAGCAACCTTTCCACCCTTTTCTGCACATTCTTCCTTAGTCATTGGTAACCAGCCCATTCCTTTACAGCTATTCATACCTTTACATGAATTACTTGCAGTAGCACATGCGGTTGAGCCTTTACAACCATTTACACCCATACAATGTATTTTAGCTTCTTCAGCAACGGCAGTAGTTGAAAAAGTTGCTCCTGTGCTGGCTAGAAATAAAGATGCAGCCGCAACAGCTAATGCATTTCCTGTTAATTTTTTTGCAGTATTCATGATAAGTTACCCTTTTATAAAATAAAAAATGAACGTAAATTTAAATGTTACTATTTTAAAATAGATTACAATTTTAAAAAAAACAAGTTTTTTTAATTTTTTATTCTTTTTGGGGAATTTTTGGTTTTAACTTCTTAGTTTTAAATAAGGAATTAATAGCTCTTCATCTAAAAAATATTTACAAACCACAATTAGCTCATCTATACCTGAGTCAGAGTCTTGATGCTTATTTTTATTGGAATAACACAATAAGGGTATCATTAAACCATATTTTTTTATTAAATCTGCTGAGCTATCTACATCAACAATGCTAAATTCAAAATCATATAGCTCCCTAAAAGGTTGGAGTTGCTCAATCATGTCTTCACACAAATGACAGTCTTCACGACTATATAAAACAAAAGAAGATATTATAGTAGACATTTTTAGAAAAAAGGAAGCTTTACTGAGAGTTAGATAAGGATGATATTGGAAATATTGGACTATTAAACGGCTTTGGCAAAACTTTAATCATGCTTACCTGGAAAATAGTTTGTGAGGGTAAATCTTTGTTTGAAGCAGCTGATTCTAAATCAGCTGCTTTTAATAAACCAGAATCTCTAAAACCGGATATAATTTTTTTCCTACTATACCAGCCTCCAGCAACAAAACCTAAGGCTGCAAATAAGAATGAATTAAGGTCAACTAATTGACTACTTAAATTCAATCTATTAGACAGGATAGTTGCTAATAAACTAAAAACAATCATCCCTACCATTGGTATAAGATATAAATAAATGGAACCTTTTAATAAGCTTTGTTCATCTATTCCAATTATTATATTATCACCTGCCTCAGCCTGACAGGTATTTAAAATTCGTATTCTATTAGAACGCTTGCCAATAATCTTAGAAAGAACCTGAGTACCACAAGCCGATTTTGCATCACAACTACCACAACTGGATTGTCGTTTAGCTTCAATCCAGACATAACGATGATCATCTTTATCTATTTCAATTACCTGTGCTGGCTCTTCTATCATTTTTTATACTTAACTTAAGGTTTAGAGGTTTGCTTTAGTGATACCTTATGAATTAAATTGGTATTTATACGGTTTCCCGATACGCTATGATTATAGTTATTTAAAGTACTATTATAAAATTGCGTTTGATTTTTAAGAAAGAGCACTTTTTTATATTCTGGTAGATTTTGAGATAATCCTTTTGATACAACCATTACGGGAGTATTTTTAATTAGAGAGGAATCAATTGTTCTTTGCATCTGTGTTTTTTGTATCTGTGTTTTTTGTGCAACAATAGTTTTGTTATTATTATAGTTATCATCCTGCATATTAATAAGATTAAATATTACCAGAGCAAGAGAAGCAGCGAATGCAGAAGCCGTAGCTAATATTTTAAAAGGGGCAAAAAAATCAGCATTAGAAGTCATTTTAGGTTTAATCAAAGAGCTGGGGATATTTATATCTCCACTTGAGTCTTTGGGATCATTTGTAGTATAGGCTGGTTCATCAGCAATTTGTTTTGCGACCTGAGCTGAAATATCCTTTAGTTCAAAAATTGAGTTGGAATCATTTTGTTCTTCGAGCATATTAGATGAAAGCAGATGCGTATTATGCCATTCATTACGAAGCTGTTGTGCCTCAGAAGAATCTTGCAGCAACTGATCAATTAACTGTTCTAGCTCTTCTTGTTCCAGTTGATTATCAAGACAACAACTAATTTGCTCTCTGTTAATATCTATTTTAGTTTTATCCATCACTTGTCTCAGTAGGCCTTTACAGCTTTTCGTATCGCTTTTATAACAAAGGTTTAATGTCATCCATTAATAGTTGTCTAGCACGGAAGATTCGAGAACGTACAGTACCAACGGGACAGTTCATCTTTGCTGCAATTTGTTCGTAATTAAGACCTTCATTTTCTCTTAGGTTAATCGTTTGCTTTAGCTCTTTTGGTAAATTACCCATACTTACTTGTATTCTTTCATACAATTGCTCATGGGTTAATAATATATCTGGAGATGTTTGATCCTCTAATTTTCCACTCTTATCTATATGATGCGCTTCACTATAATCAATATCTTGTCTAGGAGGTCTACGGTCCCTTGCGGTTAAATAATTCTTTGCCGTATTGATGGCAATACGATATAACCAACTATAAAAAGCACTATCTCCTTTAAAATCAGGCAAGCTTCTATACGCCTTGATAAAGCTTTCTTGAACCACATCATACACTTCATCACGATCTTTAATATAAGAAAACAGGACTTTTGCAAGTCTATGCTGATATTTTAGTACTAACAAATCAAAGGCTTTTTTATCGCCCTGCACAACTCTGTTAACTAAAGCCAAATCAACTGAAGCGTCTTGTGATTGTTTGTTGTTCTCTCCCATAAATGTTCTGTTCTACAAGGTTATTGACAAAGTTTAAATTAAAAAGTTCATATATTATATAGAAAAACTTATAAAAAGATCTCCAACAATATATTAATCTATATATTTTTTATTTCTTATCTATTTAGCTATTATTTGTTTACTATAATTTTTATATAATATCACAATAGCAATATAGAAAAGCCCCCTTTACTCTTGTAAACTCATAACATCTGGACAATATATGTTTAGGCTTTAATTATATAAAAAACATAACTTCAAGATAGACACTAACTACAATAGCATAAAATCATGACACAATCTCATTACTTTGATGTACTTATTCTTGGTTCAGGAGCAGCAGGACTTTCTCTTGCCCTAAAGCTTGCAGATAAATGTAAGGTCGGACTTTTATCAAAAACAGCCCTACAAGGCGGGTCCACCTTATATGCACAGGGTGGAATTGCTGCGGTGTTAGATAAAAAACATGATTCTATCCAACAGCATATTCAAGATACCTTAAATGCAGGTGCAGATTTATGCCATTATGATGTGGTAAAACATTGTGTTGAACAGGGCAGTAAAGAAATTAACTGGTTAATAGGTCATGCTGTACATTTTACTCACAAAAATAATAGCAGCGAATATCACCTTACTAAAGAAGGTGGGCATTCCCAACGACGTGTTATACATTCTGCAGATGCAACCGGAAAAGCCCTTTCTGTTACCCTTATAGAAAAAACACTTGCCCACCCTAATATTCAGGTTTTTGAAAACCACCTGGCAATTGATCTTATTGTTAATAATAAAAGGAAAAAAAACACCTCGAAACAAGGCTTAAAAACAAGTTGTCATGGGATTTATGTGCTGAATAAAGAAACCGATAAAATCGAAAGTTTTAAAGCACGTTTTACTGCTTTAGCTACTGGTGGTGCAAGCAAGGTTTATCTATATACCAGTAATCCAGATACTTCCACAGGTGATGGCATTGCAATGGCATGGCGCGCAGGTTGTAGAGTGGCTAATATGGAGTTTAACCAATTCCACCCTACCTGTTTATATCATTCCAAAGCTAAGTCCTTTTTAATTTCAGAAGCACTCCGAGGTGAAGGTGCAAAATTACGTTTGCTCAATGGCCAGTCTTTTATGCATAAATTTGATCCCAGAGAAGAATTAGCCCCTAGAGATATAGTTGCCAAAGCGATAGATTATGAAATGAAACGCACCGGTTCAGAATATATTCATCTGGATATAAGCCATAAACCAGCTGATTTTATAATTAAACATTTCCCCAATATTTATAAGCGTTGCTTAGGATTTGGTATTGATATTACTCGCGAACCCATACCAGTTGTGCCCGCAGCTCATTACACCTGTGGCGGAGTTAAAACCAATATTCATGCCCAAACAGATATTGAGCAACTTTATGCCATTGGAGAAACCGCTTTTACTGGTGTACATGGAGCAAACCGTATGGCCAGTAATTCATTATTAGAATGTATTGTTTTTGCACAATCAGCGGCAGATGATATTTTATCCAAATTATCCACTTCAATTCCTATTACAGAAGTAGATGATTGGGATGAAAGTCGTGTTACCCGTTCAGAAGAAGCGGTATTAGTAAGCCATAACTGGGATGAATTACGCCGGGTTATGTGGAACTATGTTGGAATTGTTAGAAGTAATAAACGCCTTCTTCAGGCCAAACAACGTATTGATATGCTATCACGTGAAATTAATGACTATTATCATCAATACAAAATAAATAATGATTTAATTGAGCTCAGAAATCTGGTATTAATTGCTGATTTAATTATTCAAAGTGCTATGTTACGAAAGGAAAGCAGAGGTTTACACTACACTTCTGATTATCCTCACAGGGATGATCAGCTATTTAAAACCGATACTATATTAACTCCTGACAGAGCTAATAATCACCTCCAAACTACAATCTCCTCTTAAAGGTAAATAAAAACTATGAAAAAATGGCGTTGTTTACTGTGCAACTATGTTTACGATGAAACAAAGGGAAATCCAGATAAAGGTATACCAGCTGGAACACGTTGGCAAAATGTACCAAGTAGCTGGGTTTGTCCTAGTTGTGGAGCAACAAAGGCCGACTTTATTTTAGTTAAATAGCGATAACTAACTAAAGCTAACTACACAGCTAATTAGAACTAGAAAGAACCAAAGTTAAGCGTTGATACTCTTTTTCCATGGCAATATTTTGCAGAGGGACTATCTCTGGCAACTGCATTTTGCTCATTTTTAATAGGGAAAAACGGCTGTTTTTTATTAGCTTTAATAAATCAAAACTCAATTGCACCGTATCATAGGTATTTTCAGCCAATAGTAAGTCCTTATTAGCAATAATATTTGCCTGTTTCACTTTTGCTTGCTGCTGTTGTAAATGCCCCAAATATAATTGTGCTGTTTTTATGGTTAAACTTTGTGCATTCAGGTTATGCTGATAAATAAGTTTTCTACTGGTATCTGCAGATTCTGCCAAACTACTTGTATGCAGCTGCATTTCTTTGGTTTTATTAACAATATTATCAATTCCAGGCAGGTATTTATTAGCAATCATGAATAGGTAGTTATCTTGCACATAAACAATCATCTTTGATAAGACCACGTACATGGCATAATATTTTTTACTGGCGACCAGATCATCACTACTACTTTGCATCAACTTTTCTAATTGTATGGTTATCTGTTTTACTGCATCAAAAACTATAACCATTTGTACAATATCACCAGCATCTACTCTTGCTAGTAATAAATTAAGCTGCTCAGAATTTAGCGCTAAGCCCGAATCTTTTAAAGACATGCGCATTTCTTTTTTTATAGATTTTTCTTGCTGCTGCAATTGTATAGTTTGTTCTGATAACTCTTTAAGAGCAAGCTCTAATTGAGCTTGTTGCTCAATTGAAGCAATAATAAATAACTCACGTTTCCGGGTGATTTGCTCTTGTAAATCCCTTTTTAGCAGCTGTATTTGTTGCTGCTTATTCCAGCAGGATTGCGATAGCGTATCAGCTAATAATAATTGTATGGTTTCATCTAATAAGGTATTAAATTCAAGAGTAAGTGATTTTTGATTATCCCCAAACCAATTAAAACTAGGGGCCTGCTTAATTTGTTGTAATTTTTTACCCGCAATGTCCAGCTGGCCCAGAAGTTTTTCCCATTTCCCTGCTAATTTTGAGTTCAAAACCTGCTCTGAGCAAACACTGGTTTTGGAATCAGGAAAATAATGCTGATAATATTCCAGAGTCGAACCTTTTGCTTTTTCCCAACTCTGATTCATGGTATCTTTCCAATCTGCAAAAATAGCACTGGAAAAAATTAGTAATACAAAAAAAATTACATAGATTAGTTTTTTCATACACACAAATATAAGTACAAAGTAATAAGAATTAAATAGCCAATGCCAATTAAATCCCCCTTTTTAATAATTGTTTTTATTCTTCACCTGATAATACCAGCTATAAGCTTTGCAGATGTTGTTAAACCAGCGCTGGTTGAAATTAGTGTTTATACCGATGAAAGCTTAAAAATAGAAATTCGCACCAGTATCGAGGGCTTGTTAACAGGAATTAATAGCCGATATAAAAATACCAAGGACTCCCCTAATGCACAGGCCTATGATGAGTTAAGGGTTTTACCTGCCAAACAGTTAAGGGAAAAGTTTATTTTTTTTGAAGAGCAGTTTTTAGCTTTAATCAGAATTAAAACCGATAGCTCCCCTCTGTCCTTAAAAATTGAAAAAATAGATATTCCTCTACCCGGTTATACCAAAGTACCACGTACAAGTATTATTACAGTAACGGGAAATATCCCTCGCAACAGTAAAAACCTGAGTTGGTATTATCCTGAAATTTTTGGCGATAATGCAGTGCGGGTACGTCAGATTGATAAAGAAAATGAAAAGTGGTACTGGTCACAATGGCAATGGCTTAGAGCGGATAAAGCCAGTAAACCTTTTTCTTTAACAGAAATATTTACCCGCATTCCATTAACTGAAGTTATTAGTGATTATATTATTTCTGGCTTTGAACATATTGTACCTAAAGGCCTGGATCATATTTTATTTATCCTTGGTATTTTTTTATTTTCTACCAGACTAAACCCTCTGCTCTGGCAAGTAACTATGTTTACTATTGCTCATACCATTACTCTGGGTTTATCCATGAATGGTTTAGTTTCCGTACCTGCAGCAATTGTTGAACCTTTAATCGCAATTTCTATTGCATATATTGGTTTTGAAAATGTATTTACCCATACCTTACATCGGTATCGTTTATTAATTGTATTTTTCTTTGGTTTATTGCATGGTTTAGGATTTGCCAGTGTTTTAGCTGAATTTGGTATGCCAGAGAATGACTTTATAACCGCATTGATAAGCTTTAATATTGGTGTAGAACTGGGACAACTCACCGTTATAGCAGTCGCTTATTTACTCTTAAGGCACTGGTTTAAAGACAAACAGAACTACCAAAAATGGGTTATAATCCCCTTTTCACTGAGCATCGGCTTAATAGGACTTTACTGGGCATACGATCGCTTTGACTTTCAAATATTAAAAAGTTATTTGCCATTTTGATAGTTTTACAAATGGCTACTACTATTTTTACTCTAGTTTTGAGGTATTAAATGAAGTTTACTGTTGATGAATTTCGTAATTGGAAAAATAAACGTGTCACCTTATTAGGCATGTCAGGTGTTGGAAAAACTTATCTATCAACCCTGCTGAGAAGTTCAGACTGGTTTCATTATTCGGGTGATTATCGTATAGGTACGCGCTATTTAGATGAAACTATTATAGACATGATTAAAAAACAGGCGATGCAAGTAGCTTTTTTAAAAGAACTCTTGCGTAATGATTGGATTTCTATTCGAAATAATATCAAAGTTCACGATCTTGGCCCAGTATTAAGCTTTGTTGGTAAATTAGGAGACCCTGATAAGGGTGGAGTTGAACTCGAAGATTTTATAAAACGACAGGCCCTGTATCGTCAGGCAGAAATTTCCGCTATGCTAGATGTACCTGATTTTATCGAAAAAGGTAAAAATATATATGGTTACAAACATTTTGTTAATGATGTAGGGGGCAGTTTGTGTGAGCTGGATGAACCAGGAATAATTGATTTATTAGCTCAACACACTTTAATCTTATATATTCAGGTAACCGATAGCGCCGAAGAAAACAAGTTAATTAAACGCTCTCAAAGTGCTCCTAAACCACTCTATTATCGCGCCGAATTTTTACAGCAACAACTTGCTATTTATCTTCAGGAACATAACTTGCAATATGCAGCGCAAATGGATCCTGATGATTTTACCCGCTGGATTTTTCCACGTTTATTTCACTCACGCATTCCACGTTATCAGGATATTGCCGAGCCTTATGGTTATACTGTCACCTCTGAAGAAGTAGCACAGGTTAAAAATGAGTCTGATTTTATCCAATTATTAGAAACTGCCATTCAAAGAAGCTAATTTAATAAACAGCAGAAGGATCAACCATGCCATTAGTATCACATAATCAATTACCCTCTTTTAAACGATTAGAAGAAGAAGGAATTAAGGTTCTTGATCGCGGTTTTGCTCAGCACCAGGATATTCGTGAGTTACATATCGGCTTGTTAAATATTATGCCTGATTCTGCTTTAGCTGCAACCGAGAGACAATTTTTTCGTCTTATTGGAGAGAGCAATCCTATTGCCCAGTTTTATATTCACCCCTTTACTCTGGATGAATTGCCTCGTGGTAGCAAGGCCAAGCAACATATAGATAAGTATTATGAGAGCTTTGAACAAATCAAACAACAGGGACTGGATGGTTTAATTGTTACTGGAGCAAATGTTTCAGGTAATGAATTATCTCAACAGCCTTTTTGGCAACCCTTAATTGAGGTGTTTGAATGGGCTCATGAAAATGTGGTATCTACATTATGTTCTTGTTTAGCGACACATGCTGTTTTAGAGTTTCGCTATAAACAAAAAAGACAATTGCAGACTGAAAAGGTATGGGGTGTATACCCACATCAACTATTAGATAAATCCCACCCGTTAATTCGTAATATTAATACCCGCTTTGATGTACCACATTCACGTTGGAATGCAGTTAATGAGCAACAATTTATACAAAGTGGACTGCGCATTCTGGCCAAAAGTAATACAAATAATCAAAATCATATCCATCTGGCAACAAGTAAAGATGGCATTAGAACCGTTTTTTTCCAGGGGCATCCCGAATATGATGCTATTTCATTATTAAAAGAATATAAGCGTGAGGTATTACACTACTTAAAAACAAATAGCTTAGTTACTGATAGAAGAAAAATTGATACAGCAAAGAAAAAAGTTTTAAAAAATAATTATCCTCCTTTTCCAGATAATTATTTTAATTCATTTCAAAAATCAATTTTAAATGAATACCAATTCAGATCTATAAATGCATTAGCAGAACGGCAGGATATTCCAGAATTTCCAGAACAATTATTAATATCCAGTTTAGACAATACCTGGCATGATACCGCTGATGAAGTGATTAGTAATTGGATGGGAATTATTTACCAGCTTACCCATAAAGATAGAGATAAATTATTTATGGATGGGATAGATCCTGAGGATCCATTGGATTTGAATAAATAGAATGAAAGTTTTGGCGAAAGTTTGAGAATTAGTAAATTAACAAACTTTCACCAAAATAAGTTATAAAGTATAACTTATAGTTTATCAGCTTCTTCAGCTAAGTACTCTGCAACACCTTCTGTAGTCGCTTTCATACCTGAATCACCTTTCTTCCAGCCCGCAGGACAAACTTCACCATGCTCTTCAGTAAATTGAAGTGCATCAATCATACGCAACATTTCATCAATATTACGACCTAGAGGTAAATCATTTACTACCTG
The DNA here is from genome assembly GCA_045047105.1 of Pseudomonadota bacterium. Lineage (GTDB taxonomy): Bacteria > Pseudomonadota > Gammaproteobacteria > GRL18 > GRL18 > JADGAU01. The sequence continues at coordinate 16,417 of JASFYQ010000085.1, forward strand.
GTGACGAACATTACCTTCTTTATCAATTAAGAAAGAACCACGGAAAGCAACTGCTGCTGCTGGATGTTCAACATCATATGCTTTACAAATGCTATGGTCGATATCAGCAACTAAAGGATATTTCACTTCACCAATACCACCATTATTAATAGCAGTACTTCTCCATGCTTTATGAGTAAAGTGTGAATCAATAGAACAACCGATTACTTCTACGCCACGGCTGGTAAACTCTTCAATACGGTGATCAAAAGCAATTAACTCAGATGGACAAACAAAAGTAAAGTCTAATGGATAGAAAAATAATACTGCATATTTCCCTTTGATATGCTCTTTAAAATTAAAGCCCTCATTAATTTCACCATCGCCCATTACAGCATTTGCAGTAAAATCTGGGGCTTCACGTCCGACTAAAACACTCATTTTATAACTCCTTAAATATACAAATTAAATATTTTTAATTGTTAGCAATAACTTATCATTTTACGATTAGGTAGGTGTTCAAAATTATTACATTTGTTCTTTGGATAATACCCTACAGTTTCACTAAGGTATTGCATACGCGTATATTACCTTAGATTTAGTGTGCTATGCAAGTATAGAATATAAAAATTTAATATCAATAATAAATCTGTGAACCAGTACCTGTTTTTTAAAATTAATTAAGCTATAATTTGTGAATTGAAGTTAGGATTTTAGGAGCAGTAGATAATGGCAATTGGAATAAATAGCAATATAGCTAGTTTGCACAACCAGAATAATTTAAATAAACTGCAATCACCACTTGAATCTACATTTCAACAACTCTCCTCTGGAAAAAAAGTAAATAGTGCTAAAGATGATGCTGCAGGACTAGCTATCATTGAACAATTTGCATCTCAAATTATGGGTGCAAATCAAGGTTATCGTAACCTGAATGATGGAATATCCATGACTCAGGTTGCAGAAGGATATACCTCTGAAATAGCAGATATGACCCAGCGTGCTCGTGAACTAGCCGAGCAAAGCAGCAATGGCATTATGAATGATTCAGACCGTGCAGCTTTACAAGCAGAGTTTAGTCAAACTCAGGACGAAGTTAAACGTTTAACAGAATCAGCCAATTTTAATGGGCAAGAGCTATTAAAAGAAGATGCATCAGTAAGCTTTCAGGTAGGTGGTGATGATCAAATTGATGTAAAAACCCATGATCTAAATTCTCAATTAAGCAATTTTTTTAGTGCAGATATATCCACTGCATCTGGAGCCCAAAATTCTATAAAAGTAATGGATGAATCATTAAAATCCATTAATACTATCCGCGCTGAATACGGTGCAACTAATAATCGTCTGGAATCTGCTGGAGAAAATTTACTAAACCAACAAGTTAATCTTGAAGCTGCAAAAAGTAGAATTGAAGATACAGATTATGCCAAATCCACCTCTGATTTAACTAAAAACATGATATTGAACCAGGCTGGGATTGCTATGCAAGGTTATACTAACTTTTCAACTAATCAGGTAATGAGCCTATTAAGTGCAAGTTAAAAAAGTAACTTTTAGATTACTTAATTACCTTAATATCTAGAAAGGCTTATATTTGAAATCACTTGAATTACATCTGGTTGTTAGCGACAACTCTATACCCGCTGTAGACTATATAAAACAACAAAGCACATTATCTAAAGGCCTAATAAAAAAAATTATGTCTGCTGGAGCAGTATGGTTAAGCAGAAAAAATTCAACTGGACGTCTTCGACGGGCAACTAAAGCACTGCTTAAAGGGGATGAAGTTCACCTTTATTATAAACAACATATCATTGATCTAATTCCTCAAGATTGCCAGCTTATTGCAGATGAAGGTGATTATAGTGTCTGGAATAAACCAGCTGGAACCTATTCACAGGGTACTCGATATGGCGATCATTGTACCGTTCAACGTTATGCTGAAAAACACTTGAAACCGCAACGAAATGCATTTATTGTTCATAGATTAGACAAAGATGCAAATGGAATAATTCTACTTGCCCATAGTAAAAATGCAGCAACATTATTATCTTCTTTATTTAAAAATAGAAATATACAAAAGACCTATAAATTGCTAGTTGAAGGCCATTTGCAAGTTGATACTCTTCCTTATAAAATAAACCAGGCAATTGATGGTAAAACATCAATTAGTATTATAAATACCATACGCTATCAGAAAGAAACCGATCAAACAAAACTTGAAGTTTCTATTGAAACGGGAAGAAAACATCAGATTAGAAAACACATGGCATTTTTAGGGCATCCTATTGTTGGAGATCCATTATATGCCTCTCCTGAATCAATAATAAAAAACCTAAACATTAAGTTACAATTAAGTGCCTGGAAGCTTTCATTTAATTCACCATTTAATAACCAACCAAAAACATATCAACTCAAAACTTTAATAATAAAAACATAATGAATAAAAAAACTATCAGTGCACGTATTACACCAGAAGGAAGTATGGATGTTTTATCTCAGGTAGAAGTAGAACAATTAAAACAAACCAGCCAGGGAGGTTTATATAAAATCTTTCGTGCGTGTTCTCTGGCGGTTTTAAATTCAGGAAGCCATACAGATAATGCCCGTACTTTATTAAATAAATATCATGACTTTAATATTCAGGTAGTTGAACAAGAACGAGGAATTAAGTTAGAAGTCCATAAAGCTCCTGCAGAATCTTTTGTAGACGGAAAAATGATTAATGGTATTAAAAATCATTTATTTTGTGTTTTACGCGATATTATTTATGTTCACAATCAAATTAAAAATAATAAACTTTTTGATTTAAGTTCTGGGGAAAATATTACCAATGCGGTCTTTCGTATCTTAAGAAATGCCAATATTTTAATCCCCGAAGTACAGCCCAGTCTGGTTATTTGCTGGGGTGGTCATTCAATTAAACGTTTAGAATATGATTATACAAAAGAGGTTGGGTACGAGTTAGGCTTAAGAGAGTTAAGTATTATAACGGGCTGCGGGCCTGGAGCTATGAAAGGACCAATGAAAGGAGCTGCTATTGGTCATTTTAAGCAACGCTTTTTTTGTGGACGTTATATTGGTATTACTGAACCAGGCATTATTGCTGCCGAGTCTCCCAACCCTATTGTAAACGAATTAGTTATTATGCCTGATATTGAAAAAAGGCTAGAGGCTTTTGTACGTATAGGGCATGGCATAATTATTTTTCCAGGTGGACCAGGAACTGCTGAAGAATTATTATATATATTGGGTATTTTATTACACCCAAAAAATAAAGAAATTCCCTTTCCAGTTATTTTAACTGGCCCTAAAGAAAGTGAAGCTTTTTTTGATAAAATCCATCACTTTATTGGCCTAACGCTAGGATATGAAGCACAACAAAACTATCGTATTATTACTGGTGATTCTGCTTTAGTTGCAAAAGAAATGAAGTTACAAATTAGTAAAGTTACCGACTATAGAAGACAAACCAGTGATGCATATTATTATAACTGGATGTTACACATAGACAAGGAATTTCAACAGCCGTTTATCCCAACACATGAGGCTATGAATACATTACAATTACACAAGAATATGGAAAAACATATTTTAGCTGCAAATTTACGTAGAGCATTCTCTGGAATTGTAGCGGGAAATGTAAAAGAAGACGGAATAAAACTAATAGAAAAACATGGTAAATTTCAAATTCAAGGGGATAAAGAAATAATGCATGCTATGGATGAGTTATTGCATGCTTATGTAAAGCAGCAGCGCATGAAATTACCAGGTAGTGAATATATCCCCTGCTATAATATTGTTAAGCCTTAAACTACTTTAGCCATGGATAGCAACACCAACATCAAGTGCTTCAAACCAATCTAAGAAACGTTTGACATCATCTCCTCTAAATATTCTTCCATGCTGAGGAGCCATAATATCAATATCAAGTTCACGTACCCGTCTAATCCAGTCTAATTTTGCTTCATTTGATGGCATCCACCTCTTATGGAACATCTGCATATGCTCTTTATGTGAGTTAAAATCATCAACATACATTGGGACTCCTGGCCCTTCTAAAGCAGCACCGACATCACCACTCATCAATATTTTTGCATTGGGATCATAAACATGAAAGTTTCCAGAAGAGTGTAAATAATGTGCTGGAATAAATTGAAGCTCAACTGATTCAAGTCGAAGAACACCACCCTTATCAGGAATAGGTACATAATTTACATCTCCACTACTAAAGTGGCGAATAAAGCCTTCCCATATAGCTGGAGCATGTAAATTGATATCTGGCAATATTTCATTCCACAAACCAAGAGATGAAATAATATCAGGATCTTGATGAGATGCAAATAAGTCAGTAATTTCTTCTAGTTTGGATACACTTAAGGTAGCAGCTAATACGGATGAAAATATTTCCATCCCGCCTGGATCCAAAACCAGTGTTCTTTCCCCATCTTTTACAATGTATTGGTTGGTATCAATAATTTTTTCAGGTTTATCTGGATCTCGCCCCAAGACAATCCATTGGTATCCATCATCAAAAATTTTTTCAGTTTTCATATCTGTATAACCCTATCCTAATTATTGTAACCTTTTACACTAATTTATATTAACACAAACAAAGTACGTTTAACGTCTAACAAGTGCTTGTGATAAATGTAATTTACTGCTTTGCAAAATCTCTTTAATTTGTAAAACTGCTTGTGATACTTCATCGGCAACAACTTCCAGATTAGATTGAAAATCCCCTGCTCTGGTTGCCTCAGTTCGAGAAGTAGTACAAATCATTTCTGCTGCTTGTAGTTGTGTTCTAATCTCAGCTAAAGACTCAAGTAAATCACTGCTTTTACGACTGTATTTATGCATAATCCTTGATTTAGTTTTATCCATTTCGTTAATACAATCTGTTAATCCACATGTATCAGCGCGTAATCCAAGCTCTTTATGTGTATGGCGCATTAAGTTAAGAGTTTTTGTTCTATTCCTGTTCGCAATAGCAAAACTCGATAAATGTAATGCATCGATATTAATTTCTTCTACTAACTCAGTAATATTTGATGCCACATCATCAATAAAATCAGTAATTGGATGAAACCCTAATGCTTGACTTCCTGCCCGAGCTGCAATAGCTTTTGCATTTTTAGCACTTAACGAAATACGTTTAGAAATTTGCGTCACTGCAAAAAGTTCTGCTTGCACTGAAGCAACGGCTAAAAACTGCCTGGCACTTTCATCTATTTTCCGTTTCTCTACTGACATTGTATTCCCTCAAGCTCAAAACATATAAATGATAACAAACTTATAATATAGCTATCTAAACTATAGTTGTAAACTAAACTATAGCAGTAAAAATTTATTAATCACTATCGTATTACATTTTTCGGCATTAATTATTAAAACTTTAGCTTTTATAATTAATAAGTACAAAATTTTTATACTTTAAATTTAGCCTTGTAATAGGGATAGTACATTTTGAGGCACTGAGTTTGCCTGAGCCAAAACAGTAGTTCCAGCTTGTTGCAATATTTGCATTTTAGTTAATCTTGCAGTTTCTGCTGCAAAATCAGCATCTTCAATACGAGATCGAGATGAGGATAATTGCTCAGAAATATTTTGACCATTTCTCATAATAGAATCAAACCTGTTTTGAATCGCACCCAAGTTAGCCCTTTGTGTATTTACATCAATTAAAAAAGCATCAACCTGATTAATTAAACTGGTTGCCATAGTTGTCATTTCAGCAAGAGTTGCACCAGACTGAAAAACTCGCCCATTTTCAGTAGGAGCACCAGCACCAATCATATTATTATATGCGGTAGTACTGCGAGTATTAATTGTTCCAACAATTACCGCATTGGTTGTAGATAATGCATTAGGACCTACTTGAAAATAAAAGGAACCAGCACCCGCTCCAACTACTTCAACCCCATTAAACTGGGTAAAGGTAACACGAGTAATCTCTTGTTTTAGCTGTGATATTTCTGTTTGCAGAGCCGCTCTATCAGTGGAACTATTGGTTGCATTTGCAGCCTGAACAGCAAGCTCCCTAATTCTCTGTAGGTTTTGACTTATTTCATTTAAGGCTCCTTCAGCTGTTTGCGCTAATGATATTGCATCGGCTGCATTCCTGACACCTTGATTATAACCTCTTATTTGTGAGGTAAAGCGTGATGCAATTGCTAAACCTGCTGCATCATCTTTGGCACTATTAATTCTTAAACCTGATGATAAGCGCTGTAAAGCAGTCTGTAATCCTAAACCTGTTTTATCCAAATTGCGCTGTGCATTTAATGAATAAATATTGGTATTAATGACTTGAGGCATTATCCCTCTCCTTGTTTAGTTTCTTATAAATAATTAAATTTGTGACATAAGAAATTTATCCAGCTATGCTGGGGTTTAGGCCATATTGTTAAAATATAATAGCAATTTTTAATTACTATGCAAAATAATCAACAAGACCTGTTATTTTAGATTTTTCAGATGACGCGGTTAATTCACCATCTGCAAAATCCCCTTCTTCTCCATCAGCTAAATTATTACCCGCTGATGATGTTCCTTGATTTGATTTTTCACTCTCTTGTGAAGCATTACGTGAAAAATTCTTATCAGAAATATCGACATTAACCTGAGAAAACCCTTGTTCTTCCAACATATCTTTAAGCCTTGGAATAGCAGCATCTAAAGCGTCACGTGTAGTAATATGTGTTGCAGTTATTTGTATTGTTGCAACATCATTAACAACCCGTATACTCGCCTCAATAGGACCTAAATGAGCAGGATTTAATACAATATTTGCATTGCCTCCTCCTGATTTAGCCATAAGGGAAATATTATTATTAAAATCTACATTCCACTGCTTATCCATTACTGGAGTTTTAATTGAAAACTCTGATACATTTCGTAACTGATTAAATGTACTACTTTCATTTGCTGCTAAACTCTTTTGTGTATCAGCCAATGTTTGAGTGAGTTTTGATATATCAAAACTATTCTCTCGCAGTTTATCTTGCCCTAATAGGCGCATTTCTAATTCAGACATTTGCTGGTTTAAACCACTTTGATATTGCGCATTTTGTTGTTGAGAATTTGAACTAAGATCAAATCCGTTATTGATATTTTCAGCATTTGAATTTAAAGATGCAGCCTGAGTTAAACTTCCCTGAAATAAAGAAGCTTTATTTGATGAATTTAAATCAGCTAAATCTTTTTTAGACAGCATCATATTTTTAAATATTTCAGGAGTGTTTATTGCATCATCATTAAATTGATGTGATGTGGTGTTAAGTTGCTTAAATATTTGTTGTACAGAGCTTAAATTTTTATCTTGTTCTGTAGTGTTTATTGTGTCCGGTAATGATTTTGTAGTTGCAGTAACTTCAGTAGTAGCAATAAGCAATGCCTGAGTCACTAAAGAAGTTTCAGTTTCTGTAGTTGATTCAGTTATTGTGTTATTAGGATTTGTATCATCACCTGGCAAAATATTGCCACCTGTTTCATCTTCTTTACTTTCATCCGATTCAGATGTGATATTTTTTTGACTGCTTTTAGAATTATCAATTTCATCATTTAACTTATTAGAAAATGAATCTTTATTATCAATTTTTGACTTAGACTTATCTGAATCACTATTCACAGCAGGGCTTTTGGAGGTAGCCTTAGAGTCATTATTAGTTGGCTCAACTGTTACTTTTATATTATTTATTATGTCCATAATTATTTATACCCAGATAAAAAGTTGTACTGTCTATTGCTAACATTGCCACATAGAGTATTGCTATATTTATTATGCAAACATAATGCCAAAATAACTTACAACTTAATTAACAACATAAAAGACAGCCACTTAGAAAGACTTTGTAGTAATTACATTCAAAATATGTAGGATTTGGTTAATCTGAGATAAGTTTAAGCTGGGGTAAGGAGAATAGTATATTGAGCATATAAATCTGTATTCCATACATAATAATGGGGGATAAAATAATGCTTCTTAAAAGTGGAATACAAACTTAAAAAGATAAAAACAAGTTTAATTAACTAATCTTATCTTCTGTTTCTAAAGGAAAATGTAGTCGAAAATTCATCCAGTATTTTTTGTTCTTGTTTTTGTTTTTCTATTTTTTCTTTTTCAAGGAATTTACTTTTAACGTTGGAATAAATATCAACTTGTTTATTTTTTTCTAACCATTCAAATTTTAATTTTTCGCATTCCGTTTTTTTTTCCATTATAACTTGAAGCAAAGAATCAATATTATGGTTTAAATTATTGATAAATCTAAGGTAATCCTGAACACCTGTACTACTAATTCCCGTTGAAGCTGCTTTATTAAACTGTAAATTATAATCATCACGATACTGATATAATTTTTTAAGCTGATTTTCCATTGCAGATAGTTTACTTTTACACTGTCCAAAAGTAATAATAGATTCATCTGCTTTTTTTTCGGCCAGCTTTTTAATAATATTAAAACGTTGTGATTTCAGCATGGGAGGACTAAGTAGCTTTTTTAATTATTTGGCGTAATTGCAGGGGGAGAAATATTTGCAGGTATTACCACTTGAGATGGCGTTTCCTGTTCCATAAGATTCATCAATTCATTTAAACTAATATTAAGGTTAACCCCGTGGTTTAGTGACTGTTGTAAAAAATTAGCCTGGATATCTCGCATAAAAATAGACTCATCAATCTTAGCATCACTGCCCTGACTATAGGCCCCAACACTAATTAAATCTTTATTTTGCTGATATACCGAATAAATTTGCTTGAAACGAATGGCATTAAATTGGTGTTCATCACTGGCTACTTCAGGCATAACACGACTAATGGATGCTTCTATATCTATCGCTGGGTAATGTCCCATTTCAGCAAGTTGACGGGATAAAACAATATGTCCATCTAAAATAGCTCTGGATGCATCAGCAATTGGATCTTGCTGATCATCACCCTCTGTTAAAACAGTATAAAATGCAGTTATGGACCCACCTCCTTCATAGCTATTTCCTGCCCGTTCAACAAGTGCTGGCAATTTGGCAAACACAGAAGGTGGGTATCCTTTAGTTGCAGGGGGTTCGCCAATAGCTAGAGCTATTTCACGCTGTGCCTGTGCATAACGTGTTAGTGAATCCATTAATAATAAAACATGTAAGCCCTGATCACGAAAATATTCAGTAATACTACAGGCTAATTGAGCGCCATGTAAGCGCATCACTGGTGACTGGTCTGCCGGAACAGCTACAATAACTGCTCTAGCCATGCCTTCTTTACCAAGAATTTTTTGAATAAATTCTTTAACTTCTCGCCCCCGCTCACCAATTAAAGCAACAACAATAACATCTGCATCACTGTATTTAGTCATCATTCCTAATAAAACACTTTTACCTACGCCACTGCCGGCAAATAATCCCATCCGCTGCCCTCGCCCAACAGTAATTAGTGCATTAATAGCGCGTACCCCTACATCTATAGGTTTTGATATTGGGGTACGTAATAAAGGATTTAATAATTCCCCATTAAGTGACAATTTTTGATGTAATTCAGGCAATATTTTTCCATCTAAAGGCTGGCCATTACCATCTAAAACACGTCCTAACAACTCCATTCCTACATTAACATGATAGATCTCATTAGTAGGAATAACTCGTGCGCCAGGTATAACTCCATAAACAGGGGTTGTTGGCATCAAGAACAATATTTCATCATCAAAACCAACTACTTCAGCTTCATAATATTTGCCATCAACACCTTCAACCAGGCATTTTGAACCCAATATCGCACTACAACCAATTGCTTCCATTGTTAAACCCACCATACGGGTTAATTTACCCTCGACTAATAAAGAAGAGGATTGATTGGAAAGCTTTAGCTGGGCATTTTGAATACTATTAAGCAATTTATTATTAAATTGATCATGTTGGGGATTCGCTTGATTAAAATTGGATTTATTTTGACTCATGTTCTGTTTCTTTTTATTCAGAAGGACTTACACTATGCTCAATTTTTACTGGTTGCTCTTCAGTTTTAGTAGCACTTTGTTAATTATTTCCTGCAGGTTTAGTATCAAGCTTAGAG